>CAZVSF010000092.1:3149-11291 GCA_964630195.1 uncultured Lentisphaeria bacterium | reverse complement strand
GGGCCGCTCTCTGATTCGTCAAGCGGGTATGTGTCCTGAGATTTTGAGATTATATTTTCCAAGTGTTGCAGCGAGTAACCGCTCCCGCCAGTAGACAAAATCTTCCTGTACGCTGGGAAGTGCGGCTAAATTTTCAGCCCTGCCTTTCTCAGCAAAAACGATATCCCTCACGTAGATGCCGATAGCATTTATAAGAGAATTCTGCAGATCTTTCTGTGAAGTGTTGCTCAGTTCACAGGGGTTCATTCTGTAATGGAATCTGAAGTCGTCAACCGTCAGTTTACCGGAGGCGTATGTTGCCAGCTCATCCCCATCTATATCATCCAGCGCAGTCGGAATTGCTGCGAGTTCCTCGGAGGGCGCTTTTTTAAGTTCATCTGCTTCATACTGCTGCCAGAGAAAATTGCTGAGTTGATCCAGGGTATGGCGGCGAATGATCAACTGTTCCGGTTGCATCACATCTTTAACAAATTGAAATGCTCTGGCATGTTCTCGCCGTTTTCGGATAGCGCTTCGATAGTGCTCCTGCTGCAGATAAAACTCATTTTCAGACAGCATGCGATTGCTTTCTGTGTTCACGAGTCTGAAGATATGGTATGCTTTATCCTTGAATAGAGGAGTTGAAATTTCACCCACTTCAAGTGAGAACAACATATCCTCCAGATCCTGATCAAGCTCATTCCAGGTGACCAGATTTACCAATCCAAACTCAGGCGTATTCATTGATTTTATATTTCCATTGATGGATTCTAATTTCCAATCTGGATCCCAGCTTATCGTCGTTCCTGCAGGCTCGTGATCAAGAACTGTATGTTGAACCCAAAGGGTTTTTTGAGACTTGAGGAAGGCGTCCCGACAATCCATCTCTGAGACCTCGACCTCACTACGAATGTGCTTTTTAAACAATTCTCGCCGAATGGCAGAATCTTCCAGTTGTCCTAGCTCTCGCAATGTAGTCGGGTCATTTTGGAGTCCCCTCCGCTCAGCTTCCTGAGCCAGAAGAATGCGTTCAGTTATTCGATCCAATACTTTTTCATAAGCAGATTCCCTGGATCCTGCGATCACCGAGCGTGGACTGGTTTCATAGGCAAAAATGAATTCGTCAACACCAATGTTGCGACCATTGACTTGAGAAACTGTCTGCTGATCATCCAGCCCACAGGCGATCAATAGGCAAATGACTATCAACGATGAAAATGCTGCTCTCATAATATCAGCGGTTGTCCTTACTTGATGACACTAAAACGTCCAACATGAGTTCCAATATCCGGGGCATCAACATGATAAAAATAAGTCCCGAATGATATCTCGCTCCCCTCGCTGGTCAGCAGATCCCATGCTTCCATGCCATTGTCAGCCGAGGCATCATGTTCCAGAATATCCACTAAATTCCCATTTAAAGTATAAATGCGAATCGTACATCTGCTGGGCAAATTGAAGAATTGAATCCGTCGCTCGCCACGTCCAAATCTGAAATAATTTTGAGGCTCCCAAGCGGCTGCAACAACATATGGATCTGGCACTACATGTATGTCACTCAACTCATTTTTCGCCAGTGTGTTGCTTGAATCAGGCCCATTGATGGTGAAACGGTATTTTTCACCATTTCTGAAGGGCTTTTTGGTAGTCAGTAGAAATTTGTCACTTGCAATGGGTGGATCGATCGTTATGATCGTTGTATCGAGTCCCGGTACACCAGCTACCCAGACTGTATCCACTGAAAATTTGGATTCAAAGCGGATAACCCATGAGGTATGTCTGTGAAAGATAAAATCTGGATCAGGAACTAGTATTACCAGATCATCACCATGATTGTACATCTGATTCGCATCATGATCCCAGAGTGCAAAAGTTGCTGCAGAGGAGTCAGTAATATTGGTAATGCTCACATTCACCATCCGTGAACTCAGGCCAAAAGCATTCTCAGTCTGGACTGTGTTGGAGTCCAAAAATTCAATTTCATAATCGGCTGGCATATTGAGATTCAGACGGCGCCCTGCCACAATTTCCCAGTCAGGGTTTAATCGAATGCGTGATGTGTAATCTGATTCTCCGTTGATCCAGCCACTATTCTCCAGATCATATATAATACTTGTATCATTTTGGAAGGTGATCAGACTCCCGTTAAAGAGTGGACTTTCCTGCCCTTCGGTGACCAGACGTGTCGTATCTATCACCAGGGTGTCCTGGACCACATCCCGCACAGAATATTCAGGGAATATTTCAGTATGGAACAATGTAGAATCATGAAATTCGAGTTCATAAGTGACACTTCCACTGGGGACTTGATAATCAGCAATAACATCCACACCGATGCTACCTGTTGAAGGCCCTTCATGTTGAATATCGTCGTCAAGTTGTGGTGGTGTGTAGCCTGCTGCATAGGGACGTGGTACTGCAACGCCACAATTCACATCCTGGAAAGTAACCCTGCCGAAGGCATCGGTCTTGATAATGGATGAGCATAAACTTGGTGACAGGCCTTCTGCTGGGCCATTATTATAGTTCACCAGGCCATAATCGTAAGCAACCACGGCATAATAATAGGTCTGTCCATTATACACGTCAGTATCTGTCCATGTATGCCTGAGACCTGTATTTTCACCCATATCCATTTTGACGCCATAGATATCAATGGGGTGTGGACCAAACCACTCATCATCAAGATCGTATTGAGCGACAGGTTGTCGGAAGGTCAAATTTCCATAGGAATCAGTAATAATTTTGTTCTCCAGAAACTGAGCTTCTGTTGATTTATAGATCATATACCCTTCAAAATCAAATTCCTGTAAAAAGGGATCAAATGATTTTTCCGAAATATCATCCCACACCAGCGTGACCTGCCCATCGCCTGGATATACAGTAAGCGTGGGTTTTAGAGGCGGTTTTGAAAAACGGTAATCAGCATTATAGATCTGCTGAACTGTGCGTTTATTCTTTAATAGATCATCCCGATCTTCTCCGAACAGTAGGGACATGGAATATCGTTCAGTCTTGCCCTGCCTCAATGGGAACGTGCCAGATGAGAAAAACATGGCAAGATTATTGGGTTGTAGCAGTTCATGTACAGGAACCAATGCTCTGGAGAAAACGGTCCAATTCTGTTCGTCATTGGTGAGTTCATAATCATGGGTTGCAAAGATATCAAATCCGGTGAGACCAATCTGATCCGACTCGTCGGGATCGGTTTCGTTATAATCCGGTTCACCATTGGTAGGAAAACCATCGCCTTCACCTTCATCAGGTCCAATATAGTGAGCATCGTAAGGACCGACACCATCTGCGCCCAGATCATCGTTCAGGGGTTCATCATAGTCCCACACATTATTGCCGTTCATATCCAGATAACCATCCCAATCACAATCTTCATCATTTGACCAGTGGGCGGTTGGTTCGCGGAGGAACATGGCAACGAAGTCATCCCAGGCAGACCCATCGAAGCCATAAGGAGCGGTCTCAATCCAGACACCGGGATCGTCACTGTAGCGTAATTCATCGATGATACCATCTTCATCATTATCCACACCATCCGTACCAATACCCGGGCTCTCCAGAAAGGCGTATCCTGCGTAGCCTACGGGTGACCAGTTACCTGGTGTTCCATAGCCATCAGTGTCATATGCAAAAGCAATATCCAGCTCGGCATCATACTCACCAATATCATCTGCCCCATCTTCAACACCTCCAACACCCCAATCGATATATTGAGAGTAAAACGCTTTTTCATAGTCGTGGGTGGATTCGTTGCGAATGTTGTAGAGCCAGAAGATACAATCCTCTGCCAGAACATGACTCCATTGAAAGCCCCTGGCCTTTACGACCAGTCCCAGACCACCGCGCGTAGAGTCGAGGTCATCACACCAGTAGTTCCAGTTGGTGCTTCCTTCAACTTGGCGGTTATACTCTTTATCGGCATCATCATCGAAAACGAAGATCGTTTCAAGATCGGCATTGAAAATACCCTTCCCGAAATAACCATTCCAATACCCATCCCAGGAACCTGGTTTATCGGGCCATCCATCTGGCCAGGAAATGGGTTCATTGCTCACGGCAGGAATAAAGTTTTCCTGCTGGTCACCATTAAACCAGAAAGGTCGAGGCTCGAAACCCCAGGGAATACCCGTAGGCGAGCTATCCACGAATTCCCGGTATTGGGTTTCCATGGGATGGATCACTTCGCCATAACCATTGGTAACCTCTGCCGATACGATCAAAGCCACACCGTCACAATAATGACGACCATAGGTGGGCCAGTTCCCTGAGGGTTCATTGGGGTAATCAGTCACTTCCCCATAGTTCTTATATTTTGTGAGTACCAGATTGCCATCCATGGTTCCGATACGTCTGTGCAGACGATTTCCTCTCAAATCAAAAGGAGTCTGGGCCTGGAGTTCGTGGAGCCCTGGAATAAATATGCATCCCAAGATCAGGAGGATGGTGAATCGCTTGGCGAGGTTACTCATGAGGACCTCCAAATTTCAAAGACAATCCAAATAGTATTTTGCGGGGTTCAGAATAAAATTCCGGCCGTGTATAATACTCTTCCTGAGTCTTGATGCCCCGATAGGTTTGAAAATTCATGTCATAGTCGAATTCTGCCGAGCCACTGGAACTATAAACATCATGAACATTCTTTCTGTCCAGCAGGTTATATATCTTTATGTAGGGGGAAAGGTTAAATCCATATACGAAGACATCCTTGGTGACATTAAGATCCAGGGTCAGGGTCATGGGCTTGCGCTCGCCATTATAAATTCGATTCGAGTAGCGAGCTGAAGATCTGGTATAGGGCAAGCCTGATCCAATCTTGCTGATGAGGCTGAAATGATAACCAGCCTGGGTGGTTGTGGCACTTAAATTCAAGGAATGTGTTTGATCCCAATCCAGGATCACACGCTTTTTCTCTGATTCAATGGGTGGATCGGCCCTTTGTCTTTCCCACTCTTCTGTTGGGTCTGATGCATTTCCCGTGGCAACCTGATAAGTATAATCAACACCAAAGCCAAATCCGCCGGGCAACTGCCTATGTTCCAGAGCCAGGGTGATTCCTTTTACATTTGCATGGTCACGATTGATAAAACGAAAATAGCGGCCCCCATAAATATCATCTCGCACTTCCATGCCAATGAGGTCGCGAATATCCTTGTTAAAACCAGTTATATCAATCGTCAGATCCTCCGTCAGCCCTTGTTTCAGGCCAATCTCATAACTGACTGTCTTTTGGGGCTGCAATTCTGCGTTACCCATGGAGTTATAGCGACCACGGGGAGGCTGATCCCCTTCGATCTGGATCAGGGATACTTCAAAATCTGGATTGATGTAAAGATGCTCATAAGCCGGAACCTGGAAGAAATGACCATAGCTAAAATGTATGACGCCCATATCTGTGATGGGATATGCGATACCTAGCCTTGGACTAAATTGGGATGAGGCTTCTGCTGGCCGTTTTGCAGATAAACGGGTATTCCGAAAATCCTCAGGCACCTCACCATCGGGATCAAAGTAATCATATCGTATTCCAGCGTTGAGAATCATCTCACCCAATTCAAGTTTGTCCTGGAAATAGGCATTAAATTCTACCGGTTTATGGCGATAGCTATTGTTATAGGCTGACGAATCAGGTGGTCGATTTATCGTATTGCTATCATCAAAATAGATCCAGTATTCATGAAGCCAGAGATTGCTTTGCTTCAAACTCACACCCAGACCAATTTTTTGTTGGGATGAGATCTGACTGGTAAAATCCATTTTGCCAAGCACATCCCCTGTATTTCGACGGTGCTGCCACATCCGCATCCCACCGGTCGAGAACCCATTCGAGCCATTGCTGGTCAGGTATGATAGCGGTGCATAGCGTGGATCCTGCCAGTCCTCGTAGACATATTGACCAAATTCAGTATGCCCCCTGGATGCATTCAGTGTCACAAAGGACTCTGAGCTGAATAAATGTGTAAATTGCAGTGAGCCACGATAGTCACCACTGACTTTTTGATAATTCCCCTCAGGGTTGTACTTAAAAATGTGATCATAATCCCGGAATTGTTCGGATTGATAGTAACCGGACACATTCAGCTTGCCCTTGCTATAAAGTTTGAAAGTTAGCTTCCCTTGAACTGTTTGGCGCTCATGGGGTTTCAGAGCGACGACGTCCCCACTCCCAGTCGCTTCAATATAGGGCTCATCAGGATTGTCAAAATTTGAGGAATCGCCAGGTAAAAATATTTGTTCGCCAAAGAGATATCCTTCTCCGGCAGATTGTCGCAATAAAACTGAAAAATTGGAGCTTTGTCCCAGTATGGAAGGCAAGGGACCACTCAGACTTAATTGTACATTATGGGTAGCCAGTGGATTTACATCATTGATGTGCAGAAAAACATCGTCATGAGTAGATACATAGTCACCGATATAGCTTGAAAGTTTTCCGGCAAAATAATCCTGACCCTCCTTGGTCACGATATTCACAATGCCAGACATGGCCTGTCCGTATTCTGCATTAAAAGTTCCGCTAATCACCTCCATAGCCTGGATCATATCATTTTCTACATCCAGAGGTACATCACCGGAATATCCATCATTAATGGGAATGCCATCAACGATATAGACAACTTCACCGCCACGGCCACCTCTAAAGTGACCTTCAACGACACCTGCTTGTAAATTGATTAAATCGCCAAGGGATTCGACCTGTAGTGTTTCAATATCTTCAGCACTCACACGATAGGATGTCGAGGTAACATCCTTTCTTACAGTGGGAGCCTTTGCAACAACATTGACAATATTTCCCTTTAAGACCTCTTCCTGGAGCTGAATATTAACCTCTGTCGTCAGGTCTACCATCACCTTAACATCGGCGATCCTGGTTGTTGAGTAGGAAATATATCCTGCTTTCAGGGTATAGGTTCCCGGGGTAACACCTATGATGGTATAATATCCTTTAATATCTGTGGCAGCACCCATACCGGTGCCCTCCACAATAATGTTTACGCCAATGAGGGGCTCTGCTGTTGTGGCGTCTACCACTTTACCTGTAATTTTCCCTGTCATACCTGCGAATACTGCCAGTGGCAAGAGCATGAGTACACCAAGGATTTGTTTGAACCTGTATACAGACGTCATGAAGATGACCTCCTCATTTCAATAAAATATTTGACTCGAAATAAGGCCGGGTCTTGACGTACGACCCGGCCTTATTACATAGATTAAATGTTAAAAACTATCTAATCAGAACCATTTTTTGAGTGACGTATGCGTTGGCACCATTCAAAGAATAGATGTAAATACCTGTTGGCACGGCTTCGCCAGATGCATCTGTTGCATCCCAAACGAGGCTGTGGGTTCCAGCGGATTGATACCCGGAGTAAAGGGTTTTGATCTTCTGGCCAACAACATTGTAAATATCCAAACTGATCAGTCCATTCTGAGGAATACTATATCCAATAGTGGTACTCGGATTGAAGGGATTTGGATAATTTTGATTCAGTCTATACTCACTTGGATTGATTGCCGAATCAAAATCCGAATCGATGGCAACACCGCCTGGAGCTTCGATCAAATGCTTCACTGTGTAGTCATCAAAATAGGCTGTTCCTGTTGGGTTTGACGTAAAGCGAGCCCTCACAGAAATACCAGTGGCATCTTCAGTTGCCTGTTCGGCGACCTCATAGAATGCCCATTCATGATCAGCAGTCGTTTGATCTACATAGACATATTTGTCTCCACCTGTGGTGCTAAAACCTTCGTCCAGAACAGCATCGCTATGGAAGAAATAGCACAGACCGAGACGATCATCTAAACGTTCTTTGCGTGTATAGGTTGGTTCAAAAGAGCCATCGAAATTGACGCCTGCAGTTTTGACCCATACACCAACTTTGTACCATTCGCCTGCTTCAACAGGATAAGGGATCGAATAATAGACGATCTCGGAAGTTGAGCTGGTTGTATCCGGTTTGTAAAGCTCCTGGGAATACATGCCAGTATGTGCTTCATTATCAGTGACAGTTCCATATGAACCATTGTCACCGGCATACCAGTTCAGCCACCCATTGATGGTTTCAGCACCACTGTTGAAGGGACCCATGGTCCAATCTGGTGTAGTATTACAAGAAACATTATCGAAATATGCAGTTCCTGTTGCATCCTTAC
>CAZVSF010000092.1:0-3049 GCA_964630195.1 uncultured Lentisphaeria bacterium | reverse complement strand
TAAGCCA
The DNA here is from genome assembly GCA_964630195.1 of uncultured Lentisphaeria bacterium. Taxonomy (GTDB): domain Bacteria; phylum Fidelibacterota; class UBA8477; order UBA8477; family JABMPR01; genus JABMPR01. The sequence continues at coordinate 3,042 of CAZVSF010000092.1, read as the reverse complement.
TTGCTGCATCTGTTACCCCAACATCAGTACCAAACGTACCGTTGAGAGGTGTCCAGAATGCAGGTGTCTGGTCTTCCATACCGGGATTGACCAGCAGATTTTCTTCTGCGAAGACAAAACCCAGTAAAACCAGGAGTAACGTGGTAGCGATTTTTCGCATAGCCATTTTCTTTCTCCTTCTATTCATTGCCATTGTGATTTTACGTGATACTCCCCACAAGTGTATCCTCCGTTTCCCTGGCTACACTTTGTTCAGCATCTACGACTTGACAAAAAGATTTCGGGGGCAATTCAACCCGAAAATTCTTGATGGTTTGCTCTTTACTCCTCAATCGCACGTCGAAAGCACGAGGCTCCCAAGCGTGATTAAACAAATATTCTTTAATTTCATGCTTGTGTGTAAATCGCATAAACTCCCCTGCCGACGTAATGCAGCTCGAACCTGGACTCATTTGATCTTCTCGAATGGCAGCATAGATCATTGTAAGCAAATCACGATGATCATCCTGACATGATTGCGTCATGAGCATCTCGAATGGGAAGAGCGAAAAATAGATAAAGCCCTCCCCTCTGGCTTTCCTCACCAGAAGGGGACGACCGGCGTCGTCTTGCAATAACACATCAGCAGAATTTACTTCAGCAGGCAAATACGACAGGGAGCGCTTATCCTTTAAGGTACCCAGATGAATCGATATGATTGAATTTCCAAAGGAACCCCAGGAACAGGGGCTGGATATTGACAGGGTCTCATCAGGATAATAATCCGGGAGACCAAAACGCAAGTTGGATTCGAGACCCATGGTCTCATCTAGATCACATATCCAGTGATCATTGGCAAAACTTGTGTAGAGTACTCCTCCTGTATCGACATTATTAAGGATTTTCTCCCAAAAGGGCGCACTCAGCCGTTTCAATGCGGGTAACCACATGGTGGTTTGCTTTGACACGAAGGAGGCATGATGCGTGAAGTGGATGTCATGATCCTGAGAGCGGTGTTCAACTCCAGGTTCATGGATGCACGTTGGCAAAGCACCTGAACTGGCAAGTGCGCCGTATGTATGTAAATATAAATCGTACTTCTCGTCTGTATTCCGATCCCAATCAAAGGGATATGGGTGAAAATAGTTGGAAGGGATGATGAGATAACTGTCTCTCGGAGCCAGCTCCCAATTATCTTTTTGTAGATCTTGAGATAATCGTGAAATTTTCTGCATTTCATCAAGGGCTGGCCGAAAACTTCCATCCGATCTTCGGAGACCAAATCGATTCTCAAAAGTATTATGAAGATAAGGCCTTAGATCTGATTTCTCAAAATCTGTCCAGCACCAATTCAGCGCAGCACTTGCTCCTGCTTGCATGGCTGAAAAAATGACTTCCCGGTAATAGCGGGCCTGGTTCTTTTCAGATCCCATGGTGATGGAATGTCCAAACTCCTCGAGAAAAACCTCCTGTTTCCAGGATTTCGCCATGAGAATCCGGAAACCTGATGTATAGGATTGCGGCCAAAAATCGTCATAACGTGGATAAAAATGGACACCCAGGATGTCCTGCAGGGGTGCTAATTCCCTTAATTTATAATGGGTCGAGGGTTCTAAATTGTTTTCCCTGCCAATACCAGTTATCTCTGGCGACCAAACCCCATCTCCTATGACCACCGGTCTGGAATCGGTTTCCTTGACGAACCCAATTATCTCGGTGAACCATTGAGTAACTTCATCAGCATGTGTTCCCGGGAAGTCGTTGGGCATCTCATTAGAGAGACACCAGCCTGCGATTTGCTCCGAAGCTTTCGAAAGATCCAAGATGGCTTTGATAAAGGCTTTTTGCTCATTCAAGACTCGAGGATCGGAGAAGAATCGGGCATCATCCCAACCATCAACACGATAATTCTGACCAGACATATGCCCGACAAAAAGTGTTGGCAGGGCCTGTAATTCTGCAGTCTTCAAATGCGCTAATACAGTTTTATAATGCTCTAATTGTTGTTGATCAATCTGACCCTGTTTAACAAAGTCTGGTGTAAAGAGAAAAAAGCGAACCAGGTCTAAACCTGCGTCACTCATTTGTTGGAAATCTTGAAGAACCTCGTTTGAATTCCATTCAGACCACATTTTTATGGCGCTCGAAGCCGGCCAGTAATTGACACCAATCTTGAACGGGCTGTTATTCAATAGGTTCATGTATCAGGAAGTATCCCTACAAACGCAACCGACACCAATGGTTCTGGTCTGCGGTCTTTGTTCTGGATTGTTTATTACTTCTATAAGCAGTTTATAAGCTTCCTTACCCAGATCCATTTTGGGTACATGGACTGTTGAAAGCGGTGGTGAATGGAATCGAGCAGCATAAATATCATCGAACCCGATGACGGCGATATCCTCTGGAACCGCCTTCCCCTGACGCTTCAACTCCTCTATGACACCAATCGCCAGTGTATCGTTGGCACAGAACACTGCATCGATGGGCAATTTTTTCGCCAACAATTCTCTGATCCCCTCAATGCCTGATTCACGTGTTATTTCTTGATTTGATTGATATACGAGCGCTGGATTCTGCCCATCTGGCAAGAGGTCCAAATCTCTATTCGCGGATATATAAGCACGATAGCGTTCTTTTATGGAAGGATGATCTGCAGAACCGCCTACGTAAGCGATATGCTTGCGATCTGTATTGACCAGTGCCCTTATGGCACTGTAGGCACCATTATAATTATCAACAAGAACCTTATTATGATTTTTGCCTGGGATTTCATAATCAAGCAGGACGAAGGGGATTTTTCGTTTTTCGAGTAAGGATACCAGATTATGAGGTACTCTTCCGGCAAGTACCACACCATCCACATCATTGTATTTCAGAAAACGTGGTAGATTAGTGGATGTATTGAAATCCAGTTTGACTGTCGTAAGCAGGATATAGAAATCGCTGTCACGAGTGGCCAGCTCCATGCCCAGGAAACACTGAGAATAAAACATCTCAATCTCTGAGAAGTGATCTTCCCAGATAATGAATCCGATATTGCCTGTGGTTTTTCGAGCCAATTGG
>CAZVSF010000091.1:2286-11313 GCA_964630195.1 uncultured Lentisphaeria bacterium | reverse complement strand
CTGTACAGTGTACCCTACCAGTTGGTGGGAGAAGTAGTGGGTGCCCGCTACACATCAACCACAGTAGAGATCTACCATAAGAACAAACGAGTGGCTGTCCACCCACGTGGTCCCGGGAAGGGTGTCGTTGCCACACAGACCGAGCATATGGCAAGTGCCCACCGGGCTGTCATGGAGTGGTCTCCTTCCAGGATGATTAGCTGGGGTAGCAAGTTCGGTATCCATACGGAGGCGCTTATGGAAGAGATCATGGCCAAGCGGCCACATCCTGAAATGGGCTTTCGCAGTTGTATGGGGATACTGAGCAGGGCTAAATCATTAGATGCTCAGGTTGTTGAAGCCGTGTCAAAAAGGATGTTGGAGCTGGGCCTTTTTACAGTGAAAAACTTCAAGAATATCCTCCGCAACAAGACCTATAACCAAGTCTCTACAGCTCCGTTGGAGATGACTCCCCCAGACAGCTATCACGAAAATGTTCGAGGTAGTGAGTGCTACCAGTGAGGAGGATGATATGATAGACCACACACTTGATCAAATCACTGAGTTGAAACTCAACGGTTTGAAAGCGGCACTTCTGGAACAAATGGAACAGCCCAACCAGTATGCTGATATGAGCTTTGAAGAACGGATCACTTATCTCATTGACAGGGAAGTCCTGGATCGAAAGAACCGGAAGACCAAACGGATGCTCCGAGCTTCACGAATGAAGTTCAAGCCTGTCTTCCCGGAAGATATTGATTATCGGGAGACCCGTAATCTCAAGAGATCAGTGGTAAAAGGCCTGCTCCAGAACAACTGGATACAGCAGCATCAGAATATCATTATCACAGGAGCAACCGGGACAGGGAAAACTTATCTGGCCTGTGTCTTTGGTAATCAAGCAATCATGTCGGGGTACTCTGTGTATTACACCAGAATACCACCGCTCATTACTGATGTGGCCTTGGCCAGAGCTGAAGGGACTTATACCAGGTGGCTAAAACGAATGGCTCGTTATGATCTGCTCATACTGGATGACTTTGGTCTCAGTTCACTCTCGACACCACAGGCGCAGGAATTACTGGAAATTATAGAAGAAAGGTCAGGGACTGGCAGCCATATCTTGACCAGTCAATTACCGGTTAAAGAGTGGTACAGTATCTTTAAAAACCCGACCCTGGCGGATGCCATCATGGACAGGGTCATTCACAATGCATATCGATTAGAACTGGAAGGAGAAGATTCAATGAGAAAGCTCAAAAACAGGGTAGGTCTCTCGGACACCCTGCCTTAAACTAGCTCGACCTGAACAGGGGCGAAACTGGTGTCCGACAAAAACCGGAACAGCTGTCCGACACGGCCGGAATAACCAATTATGTAGTGATGGGGTGGAAAAGGATGATATATCTGGGCAGTGTAAAAAAAAACGCCGGTACTCTAGGAGACCGGCGTTTTATAAATTCTTTGGTTAAAAGAATTTAAACAGCAGTAACGTTCTCAGCTTGTGGACCTTTTTCGCCCTGTGTAACATTCAGAGTAACGTTTTGTCCCTCTTTAAGGGATGCATGTCCTTCACCGTTGATCGCACGATAATGTACAAATACGTCTGGACCGTCTTCTTGCTGAATAAATCCGTAACCTTTTGCATCGTTAAACCATTTGACCACACCGTTGACTAATTGATCAGCCATTATTGAACCTCTTTCTTAATCATAACCACAATAAGGTGGCTTTCTTGTAGCCAGTCTATTCTACAAACATAAGCAGAATACATTACCATCCAATTGGACTTTCCTGGCTATGCATGAATATGAGCTGTAAAAGCTTAAAACAAACAAGCATTTACAATTATTTTGCATTAATTTTAAAATATATAAAAGCAATTTTAGCCAACAGAGAAGGGTAATTTGAATTGATTAATTCTCAATATTGACTTCGTTTGTCATTCCTTGATTCATCAAAAAATGATGGCAGCAAAATAGATTATTTGCTAATAACAATAAACACATTAGCTTTCTGGACCTCATTTCTGATCATCATTCGGAAGTGAAGTAGTCGCTCTACCAGTACTAGTCTCCAATCAACTAATCTTGTAGGGCTTGGCCCCTGGCCCAGGCTGGGGGCTTTTTATCTGCCTATGGAGTTGCTCCGTTTTTGTGGACACTGAATAAACCTGGCCATTCTCAGCTTATAAGAAATTGACCGCAATTGGGTAGGTGGTGTTCACTCAAGTATAGCTTATGAATCTCATGTTATTTCAGATATATCATTTTAACATTTTTAACCTGATCCCCTGATCGCAATCTGGCAAGATATAATCCAGTTGGTACTTGCAGATTCTGACTATTTAATCCCTGCCATGTCTTTTCATGCCACCCTGCTGAGAGATGGTGGTCTACCAGGGTCTTGATTGCCTGACCACGAACATTATAAATTGTCAAATTAACATATGACGCTATTGGAACGCCGAAGCGCAAGGTTGTACTGGGATTAAATGGATTGGGAAAATTTTGCCTGAGTTCAAATGTTTCAGGAAGTGTTGAGCCAATTTCCTCGGTTGCACTTGGCGTAATAAGTAAATATTCCAATACTTCATTCATTACCATATCACGTGAATTTGCTGGATATATCGTCTCAAACGGAAATCCCAGATAGACCAGCTTTCCCGGCTGCGTACCACCGGGGAAGAAGCCCTCGAAACTTACCCCTCCAATATCATGGATATTTACATTCAAATAACGGATGATACTTTGACTTCCTGCCCCGGGTATCAAGGCGTCTGGGTATCTCACATCGAAAGTCCCATGTGTGCCATTATCGTATGTAATGGTGTTTATCGCTCCCAGCATACTCCCCTGTATCCCTTCTGCTGAATAATAAACACCGGATACACCTCCTGGTGCATCGGCTGAATATGAAGCTTTGAGAAAGTTATGCATAAACGCCTTATCATTCGGCGATCCTCGGTAATCAAGATCCCAGGCGATTTCTGCTCCTGAAAGAAATAGCCTGCCACCCTGTCTCAAATAAGTGGTGATTAATGATTGCTCAGCCGTTGAAAAAGTTTCGTCTGCAGTTGATTCTTCACCCAGGATGTAATCGACGATCAAATAATCGCTGAGGGTTACCAATCCATCCAGAATGGCGTCATTCGTGGCGGATTCAAAGGCACTGCCATATTCCAGCAAAGCGCTACCATGTTGTCGAATGAAATCAAAGGTATTCCCATTTGAGTTTCGATCAAACCCATTCACCACGAGAACCTTAGTATCACTGACTCCACTTGGAAGGACCGCCAAAACTTCAGATTCACTGGATATCCCTGACAGATTTTCAGCAATCAATTTGAAATAAAGAATTGAATCTGGATTTAGATCTACCAGTAAGTGAGTATTTCCAATGGCAATGGCTGGTTGATCAAATATCAATCCATCCGTACTGAGAAATAGTTGATAATTGAGAATGTTTGGATCTGGCTCAACGAAAATCTCCACATCTCCCGGGTTATTGGAGACAGCGCCAAAAGATGTAGGTCTAGCGGGCAAACTACCATCAGGGATATATGTGGGTTGAATCATGGGACCAGATTCATCACTCAAAAGCGGGTACATCACTGAATTCCCCAGCACGGAAACAGCACTATTGACCACCCCATCGATCGTTACCCTGCCATCCATCAATCGGATCCCATGGCTGTAATCGACATAGCTGTTGGAGTGGATATTGGTCAAAGGTTGAATGGGGGATCCATTAAGCTGATGCCATCCATAAATGGTGACGTGACCCGGTCGTGATGGATCAATGATCAGATTACTCAATACCACATCCTTTTTGGTGCCTCCTATCAGCTGGCCGAGACCTGCACCCGCCGAGTTGAGCTGACCCTCAATGGCAGTGTTGTGTTCGATAAATTTGGGGATCCCTTCATTTTGATTTCCTACAGGTGCGTAAGTAACCGGGGCTAAATGGATGTCAGCGTTGGTGTAAATGTCATTCACCAATTTTCTGGTAGGCATGATCAATCCAAAGAAGTCAGCTGCCCTTTGAGCAGTAATGGGTCCCATGGGAACGCGACAATAATTTGTATCTGTCCCAATGGAAAGGTAATCTGGCATAACCGCGTAGTCTACCGTATGGGAAGTTCCTGACGCATCTTCAAAGGTCGCACTGAGGTTTTTCAGATCTCGAAGGAAGTAGGGGACATTCCCCGTTCTCAGCTGGTGGAGAATGGCATTTTCTCGATCACTAAAACTCATTTCAATCAGTGAGGCCATAAATTGTGCGCCATTTGGAGCATTTATGCTCCGCAATGGAATCTGATAAGGACTTCTTAATAGAATGCCAGGTTGGATTAAATTTTCGTACGCTCGCTCACCATAGTAGGTATATCCGAGGTTGACCTGATTCGTTCCAGACAGAAGGGTGTGAATAAACCCGTTGCGCTCCACTTGTACGGTATGCAAAATAGCTTGAGTCGGATTCTTCTTCAGGATGATCTCAATGCGCCCCTCAAGTGCTTGATGGTGAATAAATGAGTCATCTTCTTCAGTAACGAATTCATAGTGGTTCGCCAGATAAGCCTGCATTCTACGCGTCCTGTACCAGGTGCCACCGGTTGGAGAGACAATGGGTTCGCCATTGTACAGGGCGACACTGTCATTGTAGGCGAGGACGGAGAGAAATCTGTCGGAAGAACCATCCAACCAGTTAATAAATTGATCACCGTAGCTGTTCTCATAACCATAGTTGCTATCCAGAAAACAAATACGTTTGATATAATCTGGAATCTGCGTGACACCGTCTAAATAGGAAAAAATAAATCTGCCCCCACCGCTATGACTGGAGAGGACAATGAAAGGATCGTATGCTTCAAAGCAGGACAGTAGATATTCCACAGTTTCTCGTGTGATATCATCATAATTCGGATAGTTAGTTTTCCAGTTAGGCCAACTGAGTTGAGTTGATTCGAGGTACACGGTTACAAGGTTATAGTCCTCTATTTGCTCTCGCAGGAAGCGGGTCTGGGCACCGATATGTTGAATATTGTAATGCCAATCGTCACCGGTCTGGGTAAGCTTGCCCACTGTCTGTTCGATGGTGTTTCCATTGGGGAGCGCATAGAGAACTAGGCCAATGGGTAGATCACTTCTAAATGAGTCGATGGATGCTGCATCAATATGAATGGTCATATCATCAGTGAGGCGAAAGGTGACGACCTGTTCATCAAAAAATGGACTAAGATCAAATCCCTGAAGGGCAAGCGCTTCCTGAGCTTCTGTTTGAACTCCCAACAGACCCATTACAACAAAAACAGTGTTGGTGAGGTTCCGGATCCAGGTATTCCATTTGCGATTCATTTTACATCTCCTGAGTACTGAACGATTCACGACGGATAGAATCTACACAAAAAATGATCTAATCTGACCACAGAGCTGAAAATAATCGGAATTATACTGGTTTTAGGTCAAACTATTGCTTCCAGGCACTCTGCATTCAGGCTAATTTGATTAAAGAGATAGCACCAAAAATGGAGCGAAAATATTTTATGAAAAATGAATACGTCTGTCCTTATTGTCGGGGAAACCTGAAAATTGGGAATGATATTGTTTTTGCAGTCCGCACCCAGGGTGAGCAGCGTGGCTTGATCATGTTAAGCCCGGAGCTGGGTAATTATCGATATCGCAAGCATCCGGATCTGGATATCAAGGATGGTGATCGCCTGGAAACCTTCTGTCCCATGTGTCATTCTAATCTCAAGGCGATTAGTGTGAATACGAATCTCGCCGAGGTCATTATGATCGATGAACAAGGTGATGAGTATGAAGTCTATTTTTCCGAAATAGCAGGTGAAAACGTCACTTTCAAAATTAAAGATTCAGAAATGGAAAGTTTTGGAGATGATATTGAGGGATATATTAACTTTTTTGGTGTTTAAGCCGCTTTAGTCAAAGAACTGTTTCCCCATTTACCACCTGGACGTAACATTTATAACTAACTATTATGATAAGTTGAATGAGCTTGAAACGCGTTTAACTTGAATTCATATAATTCTGATTAAGCTCACTGAAATCAATAGCCGTTTGCATTCAGTTTAATCCGAGAGAGAAAAAGAAAGTCGAGATCTCCGCAATGCCAAGTAATATCGTCATAGAAGCAATTGCCTACGTATTGCCTCCACATATTGTTACATCATCGAGTTTGGAAGAACAGATCAAACCAAATCTTGAAAAATTTGGAATCGAAGTCGGTAATCTTGAGCGGCTCACCGGAATCGTTGAAAGACGTTTTTGGGATCCAGGAACGGCACCCAGTGATGTAGCTACTCTGGCAGCCAAAAAGGTTATTGAAGAATCAGGGATAGATCCGGAAGAGATTGGTTGTATCATCAATACATCCGTGAGCAAAGACTTTATTGAGCCGTCAGTAGCCTGCCTTGTTCATGGCAATCTTGAGCTATCTCCCTTTTGTAGAAATTTTGATATTGGCAATGCCTGTCTTGGTTTTGTTGATGGCATGACCGACATCATGATGATGCTGGAAGCAGGTAAAATAAAATATGGGTTGATTGTGAATGGAGAGAGCTCAAGGGAGCCGATTGAAGCCACGATAAAAAGAATGCAGGACCCAGATCTGACCATGACCAGCTTTCGTGAAAATTTTGCAACCCTGACTCTGGGATCAGGTGCTGTGGCGATGATCCTGACCCATAAAGACAATGCCAGTTCCGGACATCTGATCAATGGATCGGTCAGTATGGCGGCTACCGCATTTAACAGATTATGTGTGGGGCAGCGGGATGGTGGCATCTCTCAACCCCATGAATTATTGGTTGCCGGTGTGGGCCTGGCCATAGAAGCCTGGGAGCTCTGCAGGGAGCAACTTGAGAACTGGAGTGATGAAACCATTGATCTCTATGCTCCGCATCAGGTGAGCATCCCACACATCAATATGCTGAGTGAAGCGCTTGAAATTTCATTGGAGAAGGTCTTCCTGAACGTTCAAACCCTGGGAAATATTGGACCGGCTGCCCTTCCCATCACCTTGAAGATGGCAGAAGAGGCAAACCGTCTGGTAAGTGGTAACCATGTCGCCCTGCTGGGTATTGGTAGTGGTTTAAATTGTACTGGTATGAGCGTTTCCTGGTAAATCCAATTTCCCAGGATTCCAACGTATCCACATTTACACAAAATATCATCCCTCCGTATCCGGAGAGAATCAGATGAAAATATTTTTACTAATTACTTGCCTCATTATCAATACACTACTTGCTGACGACCCACCAAAGCATGAATTCAGGGCGGCCTGGGTTGCCACTGCCTGGAGATTGGACTTCCCCGTTTCGAACTGGTCCACTTCTGCCATGCAAACAGAAATTCGAATTGCTCTCGATGCTTTACAGGCAGCAAATTTTAACGCAGTCATTTTTCAGGTCCGCCCGGGATGCGATGCATTTTACAATTCCGCCTATGAGCCCTGGTCACATCATCTCACCGGGACATCCGGGCAAGCCCCATCACCTTATTATGATCCACTTCAAACCTGGATCGATGAAGCACACACGCGAAATATGGAACTTCACGCCTGGTTCAACCCCTATCGATTAACCACTGCGACCAACCTCAGTTCTTTGGACAGTACGCATGTCTATCACGAACATCCCGAATGGGTACTCACAGTTGGTGCGATGGCAAACATGGAACAGGGAAGCCCCCTCTTTGATCCCCAGTCAGAAGTACGAGATCTCCGAGAATCATTGATCCTAAATCCTGGCAAAGCCGCTGTTCAAGAGTATGTGATCGATGTGTTTATGGATGTGGTTAACAATTATGATGTGGATGGCGTCCATATGGATGACTATTTCTACCCATATGGTGGCATGAACGGTGAGGATCTACAAACCTTTTCTGAAGAACCCAGAGGGTTCAGTGATATCAATAATTGGCGGAGGGATAATGTTAACCGATTGGTTGAGGGACTCTACGATAGCATCTAGACTGTCAAACCCTGGGTTAAATCAGGTGTTTCTCCTTTTGGAATATGGAAAAACGGGGTACCCCCGGGGATAGTCGGAACCAGTTCCTATTATGAATTATATTGTGACCCCATCGCCTGGTTGGAAGCCGGAACCATAGACTATCTCACACCCCAACTGTATTGGGAACATGACGGTCCCCAGGACTATGGCATTCTCATGCCATGGTGGGCACAGAACACCTCCAGCAATGACAGACATTTGTACGTGGGTCACGCGCCGTATCGAATGACCGACTGGCATAATTGGCCTGCAACTGAACTCCCCAGGCAAGTGCGCCGCAATCGTACGACTCAGGGTTGTCAGGGCAGCGTTTACTTTAGATTACGAAATGGTGTTCTGAATAACCCCAAAGGATTTCTGGATTCATTGAGGACTGATCTGTATCATTACCCGGCTATCGCGCCTGCCATGCTGTGGAAGGATGATATTCCCCCGAATCCACCCCTGAATGTGAGCTTTGGGATCAATGAAGAATCTACTTTGCTCAGCTGGACAGCTCCAGCTCTGGCAGAAGATGGCGATGCACCTCAACGATTTGTCATATACCGTAGCTCCAGCTTGCCAGTTGATGCCGCTGATCCAGCCAATATCTTTGCCATCATTTCCGGAGATAGCACCAGCTACCCCTGCGAACCCTCAGGCGATTATTTTTATGCAATCTCTGCACTGGATCGATTGAATAATGAAAGTGTTTCCGTGCAGATCGCTCCCAGTGGTATTGATAAGACCCACAAACCTGAAAGCACGGTTCTGCTCTCAAATTATCCAAATCCCTTTAATCCGTCCACAACTATCCGCTTTCAGCTTCCGGAATATTCGTGGGTAAATATCTCAATTTTCAATTTACAGGGAAGCCTGGTTAAAACCTTGGATGTATCACCTGGGCAATCAGGGGAGCTTCATTGGGATGGCTCCAACGAGTCAGGGCAGACGGTGAGTGCTGGTGTTTATATTTGCCAGCTCAGGTCGGAACATTACGTGTCCAGCCTCAAGCTGGTATTGCTCAGGTAGAA
>CAZVSF010000091.1:0-2186 GCA_964630195.1 uncultured Lentisphaeria bacterium | reverse complement strand
TGCCGAGGATATCCTGTTCTTTGGGTCTCTGGAGCAATTGAATCTGCACCTCTCGAACATCGCCGAGCTGTTCCGTATCGATGATCTCTTTAATTTTCAGGAAGCGGGGGAGGGCACGACGATAATATGCGACGAAAAGAGGAACTTGATATTGCTGGCAGATCTGGATCATCTCCAAACATTCCCCATGACTGTTGGCCATGGGTTTCTCAACATAGACAGGCTTACCGGCCTGTGCAGCCAATCGTGTATATTCCAGATGAGAGTTTGGTGGGGTCGCGATATAAATAGCATTGATATCATGGTCATTGACAAGTTCATCTGCATCGTCATACCACTTATTAATACCATGTCGATTGGCAAAATCCTCAGCCAGTCGTCCATCCCTTCGCATAACGCCGACAAGGTGTGAATGTGGGACATTTTGTAAGGCAGGTCCACTTTTCACTTCCATGACATCACCGCAACCAATACTACCCCAGCGGATTTCCTGCATGTGTCACATCTCCTTTTAATAGAGCTACATTTTAGTATAGAAATATGCCACGAGAACGTATCTTTGCTCGTCAAATAAATCAATGGGGTATTATATGAAATTGCAGAAAAAACTATGCATTCTCCTGGTCCTGATCTTGTTACCAGCACTGATGAATGCTGGCGAGAAAGTCGTAATTGATTTAAAAGTACCCCTGGTTGAAACTGCAGATCTGGCACCTGCTCAAGCTGCAGCCACTATATTTCTTATGAAGTCAGATTGGGCGGCTGTCTCTGAACTGAATGAGGACGTTGCGGTTTGGTTAAAAAATTATGATCGGAAAAAGAATTTCCTGGGACAACAGGTAATATCTTTGACCCTGGAAGTACGTGAACCCTCCAGCATCAGAACAGGAAATCTCATCAAAAAGCAGAATATCAAAGTCAGGTATAGAGTTAGCCCCGATGATACATCGCGCTTTGAAAAAGATTTCCTAAATGAGCTGGACCACCTCTCTCAGGAATTACAGATAGAAGCCTATTTTTTGGGTGTTAAGATCGAATCGGTGTTAAGAGAGATGCTGAGGTAACTCCTGAATAGGAGATGCCTGGCACATTACTTGGAATTATCAGGTGGGGGATGAAACAAAAAATCGAATGCTTTGAGATCCCTGCGTCTTTGTTGTGTTTCCGATTTTCCCAATAATTTATACAGGATATTCCAAAAGTGTGGGCTGTGGTTTTTCTCCCGGGTATGAGCTAATTCATGGATCAGGACATAATCCCGAAGACCATCTGGTAAAAAATATAATTTCTGATTCAAACTGATATTATTCTCATGGGAGCATGATCCCCAGCGACTTTTCTGATTCCGAATAGAAACCTTATTATACTGAAAATTGTAGGATTCTGCCAGCTCTTGAAGTCTTGTTGAAAGAGATTCCCGTATTTCGGATAGAGGGGGAGGGGCTGTGGAGAAAAACGCTTTGGACTTTTTTTCAAGGTCTTCCGCCCGCTGGAGAGCCAGGCGGATCCAGGGGCGTCGACTGTCAACAAAGCTTAAAATTTTTCTGGTTGAGACGGCTTTCGGGTATTTTACAACAACACCCTGGAAAGGTCTGACAAAAATCCGCATTGAGCGAGCCTTCGGAATGCGAATAAGGGTAATATCGCCAAATTCCGGGTCACTTGAGATTATTGGAGCGCGTTTAGCAGAGTCAGTAAGGGAGAAGATTTTCATTCACTTGTGTTAATTCGCGTGTCTTGGTGATGATCGACGGGTAGCTCAATTTAAGAACCTGAGCCATGCGTTGTTTATTATAGCCATATTTTTCGTAGAGGTAATGGATGATCTCCTGCTCAAAAATATGGTTGATGGCCTCCCAGCTCATTTCCTCGTGTTCTTTGATGAATGTGAAAAGTGGATGACTTTCACCGGGTTTATCATTCTTTTTGTCTGGAAGTTGATACCCTCGTCCCTTGAGACGATCCTGAAGTGAATACAGTGTGGAGGGAGGCATGTCCAATTGGATTGCCAGCGCTTTACTGTTCTTCTGCAAACCCTGATGATAGCAGATCAACTGATGGTGAAAGATATCCTTGATCTCCTTCCAGGGTTTTCCCTGGGAAAAAGCGAAGGTGTCCGACGCGCTTTGAGGTTTGGATTTGGGTCTGGGTTTATGTTTTTTACCCATGAAATTCACGTAAGCTTC
>CAZVSF010000090.1:9148-11409 GCA_964630195.1 uncultured Lentisphaeria bacterium | reverse complement strand
GGCTTCTCGTCAAGAAAAGTCTGGTGTTTAAGTAGGGTTTCAATTCAAAATGAGCCCACTTGGGAAAGAGCATTAATGTTTCATTTAAAAAAGCCTTTCATGGTTTGCTTGATGGTCAATATGTTCATAGCATGTTCTCCTATGGACGGTGATTTCATACCAAGGGAGCAATTTGATCAGGTGGAGATCAGCGATTTTGAAGTCAACCTGCAACGCGATTATATCCGGGGAAAAATTCAAAATAACGGTGAACACAATATCAGCTCCTCCATATTCAAATTTGAGTTATATGCGGGGAAGCAGACATCTGTTTCCGAAACCAATATTGCCAACAAAAGCCAAGCAGTTCACTATTCTGGAATCGAATCGCCTGATTCCTCTACACTGCTTCTCGCGCAAAACTTTGTCGTTCGGGAATCCCTTAAACCAGGATACTCCACCGAGTTCTATTTTGAACTCAAGATGGATTATAAGTACACAGATTTCCTGTACACCTATGACATTGTACAACTAAGAGGTGACTGAGAAAGGATGCAAATCGCCGAGTGTATCAAGCTTCATTGGGTAAATCAGAAAAATCGGATTATACTCTTACCAAACCATGAGGTGTAACAAATGAAGTGCCCATATTGTGCCGAAGAAATCCAGGATGATGCAATTTTTTGTCGCTATTGCATGGCGATGAAAGAAAACAATGTCTGGCTACCACCCACCGTTTCGAACGATTCTAAAGAAAGTGCTTTCAAGGGTCGCTTCAACATTAGATTTGCCGGCTTCTTTTTCTTTATATCCGCCCTGGCTGAGATCGCATCAATTACCTCACCCGTAACCCTGTTTGGTGCAGATCGCAGCGGATTTTTTGCAGTTATATATCATCTGCTTTATATCGCTATATACTCCGGTATGGGACTGGGAATCTGGTTAGCCAAGCCCTGGGGCTTTCAAATGATATTTTCAGGAACCATGATCTACACAGTCGATAGATTGCTGTTCATAATGTATGGCAAGGCTTCCCCCAGTCTTTTAAGTGATTATGGCGAAATGATCGGAGCAGGTGGACAGGAGCTCATCGGTCAAGCTGCAGCCTTGACCACCGTGTTCACACTTCTGGCGTGGTGGGGTTTTGTGGCATATATGTACTTTAAGCGGGATTATTTTGAATCAGAGTAAGGGCCGATCATCTTCCCCGCAGTCCAAAGCATTGAATCAGGAATCCCCCCGGAAAGTCAAGAAACCCTCAAGGCGACATCAGCCTAGAGGTCTTACAATTATATTTGAAGATGATGATATCCTGGTGGTTGATAAAATGAGTGGACTGCTCACCATGAGCAATGCCAGGACCAGGGATAGAACGGCCTATTTTGCCCTGAATAATTATGTCCGCAAGGGAAATGCCAAGTCGCGTAAACGCATATATATTGTTCATCGCCTGGATCGCGACACCTCAGGGGTTTTGGTGTTTGCCAAGAGCGAGAAGAATAAACGGTATCTGCAGGACGAGTGGAAAAATTTCAGCAAAAAATACTACGCCGTTATTCATGGCAATTTGGCTGAAAAAGAAGGTATTCTCTCCTCATATCTGGCCGAAAATGTTATCCACAAAATGTATTCGACTGAAGACCAGAAGGTGGGGAAACTGGCCCGCACTGGCTACAAGGTTATCCAGGAATCCAAACGATACAGTCTGGTGGAAATTGACCTTCTGACAGGCAGAAAAAATCAGATCAGAGTACAATTTGCTGATATTGGATGTCCCGTCGTGGGCGACAAGGTCTATGGGGATAGTCAAAAGGGCATCAAACGATTAACCCTTCATGCAGGATCCATCAACATCAAGCATCCTGGCAGCAAACAAAAAATGACCTTTGAGGCTAAATTCCCCAGCTACTTTCAACATCTTCTGAACAAATAAATGGGAAGGATGCTGACGTGGATGTTGCCATCATAGGGGGAGGAGCAGCAGGCTATTTCTCAGCCATTTCAGTAAAGCAAAACCACCCGGATGCCCACGTAGTTATTTTTGAAAAGACGGGTCAGCCCCTTGCAAAAGTCAAAATTTCAGGTGGTGGCAGGTGCAATGTCACCAATGGTAACACCTCTATAACCGAACTATCCAAGGCCTATCCTCGAGGTAGGTCCATCATGAAACGGGCGCTGAGAACATTTAGCACCACGGACACAATGGAATGGTTTGAATCGAGGGGGGTACCGCTCTTTGTGCAGGATGATATGCGCGTTTTTCCAAAATCCCAGGATTCTGG
>CAZVSF010000090.1:7355-9048 GCA_964630195.1 uncultured Lentisphaeria bacterium | reverse complement strand
CCACTTCTAATAACCCATTGGGGTTTAAGCGGACCGGCGATCCTCAAACTTTCTGCCTTTGGTGCGAGAACATTGCATGAAAAGGCATATAAATTCAATGTTTGGATAAACTGGGTGGATCAAACCAATCATGAATTAGTTCTTGGACAACTGCAATCTTTTATTGAGGATCACCCACGCAAATTGCTACCCAATGTCAGACCCTTTGGATTGCCTGAAAGGTTATGGAGACACCTCTTGCAGAAGAGTGATCTGTCCCTCGCCAGAAAATGGGGTGAGCTGGGGAGTCGTGGTTTGAATAGATTGGTAAACGTTCTAACTCATGATATCTACAAAGTGTCTGGTAAAACGGGATTTAAAGAAGAATTTGTGACCTGCGGAGGTGTCGCCCTGGAAAGTATTGATGCTATTACTATGCGCAGTAAAGCCTGTGAAAATCTATATTTTGCAGGCGAAATTCTGGACATTGATGGCATCACAGGTGGATATAATTTTCAAGCGGCATGGACCACAGCTTATATTGCGGCAAAACTCACCTGAGTTTTTGCTGATTATTTGGTTCTAAAGGAGGGATGATGAAAACGACGAGACGAGATTTCCTTAAATCGATTGGTCTGGGTACAACTGCACTTTTTGCACCAAATCTGCTTTTAAATGGATGCGTCGGTGAGAAACGCCCAAACATCATTTATATCATGAGTGATGATCATGCAGAACGTGCCATTAGTTGCTACAATGATACGCTTATTCATACACCGAATATCGATCGTCTCGCTGCGGAGGGTGTCCGATTTGAGAACAGCTTTGTGACCAACTCCATATGCGGACCCAGTCGTGCAACCATGCTTACAGGGAAGTATTCACATCTGAATGGTATGCTGGATCACAGCTGTACTTTTGATGGCAGCCAACTCACATTTCCAAAATTGCTCCAGAAAGCAGGTTATCACACATCGATTATTGGCAAATGGCACTTGAAAACCGAACCGACAGGATTTGACTATTGGAATATTCTAAAGGGCCAGGGACAATACTATAATCCGGACTTTAATGAAAATGGTGAGAAGAAAAGACATATCGGCTATGCTACCGATATTATTACTGACAAAGCGCTTGAAACGCTTGATGATTTGGACAAATCGAAGCCCTTTTGTATGCTCATTCACCATAAAGCGCCTCACCGCAACTGGATGCCAAATGTGAAATATCTCGATGAATACAATGACAGGGAAATACCAATACCAGAAAATTTTCATGACGAATATCTGGGTCGCATCGCTGCAGGGGAAGCCGACATGCGCATTGATAATATGTATCTTACCTTCGACTTGAAACTCCACCCTGAATCGATTGAAAAAGAAACGGGGTCAGGCGGGAAGAAGTCATTTGCTGAGAAGGTCACAGAAACCTGGAAAAACACATACGATAGAATGACAGATGAGCAAAAAGCTGGTTGGGATGCCCACTATGATAAGGTGAACGCGGAATTTAAACGGCTCAAGCTTGAAGGTGATGAATTACTCAACTGGAAATATCAGCACTATCTGAAGGACTATTTACGCTGCATCATGTCTGTAGATGAAAGTGTTGGGCGCGTACTTGATTATCTCGACCAAAATGATCTGACAGAAAATACCCTGGTAGTCTACACGTCAGATCAGGGTTTTTATCTGGGTGAACATGGCTGGTATGA
>CAZVSF010000090.1:0-7255 GCA_964630195.1 uncultured Lentisphaeria bacterium | reverse complement strand
CTAAAATCTTTTGGTATAGGCATGACAGTATGGCGTTCCACCAGACTTGATGTAATAGTCCTGATGGTATTCCTCGCCCTCATAGAATTCCTTCGCTGGTGTTAGGTCTGTTGCAACATCAAGACCCTTCTTTTCCAGGAGTTTTATCAGTTTTTCTGCAGTTGCTTTTTGATCTTCAGATAAATAGAAGATCTCAGAGCGATACTGTGTCCCAATATCTGGCCCCTGTCCGTTAACCTGTGTAGGGTCATGTGTTTCAAAGAATAGCCTCGCCAGGGTTTCGTAGCTCACCTTGGTTGGGTCAAAAACGACTTCCACAGCTTCAGCGTGGCCCGTTGTTCCCGAACAGACCTGTTTATAAGTAGGATTGGGCAGGAATCCTCCTGTATACCCAACGCGGGTAGAGATCACACCATCTAATTTTTGGAGTTGATATTCAACGCCCCAAAAACAACCTGAAGCAAAAATTGCTTTTTCCATATTGATCTCCACCGGTTCAAAGTTTAGCGAAATTGAGTTTACACAGTGCCTGGTATTCTTTGGTGTGAAACCTTCCCCCAGAAAGACATGTCCGAGATGACCTCCACAGTTGGCGCAAAGAATTTCTGTTCGACGTCCATCGGCATCGGTGATTCGCTTCACCGATCCCGGTATTTCATCATCAAAACTGGGCCAACCGCACTGGGCGTCAAACTTATCCGATGAACGGTAGAGAGGCGCATCGCATTGCTTGCATGTATAGGTTCCGGTCTCATCATGATGCTCGTATTTCCCACTGAAAGGTCTTTCAGTGCCTTTATTCAGAATAACCCGCTGTTCTTCAGGTGTTAGTTTGTTGTATTTCATGGTCTCCTGCGCTTGGTTGCAATTGAAAAATACCAGAGTAAGAAGGAACATGGAAAACAGCCTGGAAAGCCTGGTCTCATTTTTCACTGTGCTCATATTTGACTCCTTCTCCTGGCCCCTGTTGCTAATATATTAAATGTAAATAACTATTAATGATAAATTATGTTCCCTTTTGTCAGAATATATTGATCCGAAAGCAGTCAATATGTTGCCAGAAAACTCGATTTTTTCCAGCGCATTTGAGAACACTGTCAGTACCGACCATGATTGTGTGTATATTCACAAGATCATTCGAGCATGAACAGCAGGGGAAGTGAATAATTGAGAATAAAATTTCAATGCTATTATACGAGGGATCATTCATTTGTCTCATTTATTAGCGCCATATCTATGAAAGGTTGAGCATGGTTACCAGTGCCCAAAAAATCAGGCTGGGAGTATTTCTCACCATCACATCAATTCTTCTGATCGTGACGATCGTTGTTGTCGCGGGGCAGCGACTCATTGAAAAACGAGACTCATATTTTATAACCTATCGCAATATCTCGGTCATAGGGCTACAGTCTGGAAGTTCAGTTAAGTATTATGGAATCAACATTGGTCAGGTTGAAGACATCTCAATTGACTCAAAGGACATCAACAACGTGACGGTGGAGATAAGCGTAAAAAAAGATACTCCCATCAAGGAAGACGCATTGGCAACCCTTGTGAGTGTAGGAATTACTGGCATAAAACAGGTTGAGCTAACGGGGGGAACCAACGATGCGGACCTTTTATTACCGGGTTCAAATATACAACCTGGAACATCCTATATGGAGGATATTACAGGAAAAGCAGAGCTGATTGCGGAAAAATTTGAACTTCTCTTAAACAATATCATATCTGTGACCTCTGAGGACAATCGAATAAAAGTTGGCAATATTTTAACCAATACACAAGATCTGGTTTCTGAAAATAGAGAAGTATTACATGCCAGCCTGGCGAATATGAATACCTTGCTTGAAGAGAACCGTAAGGGTTTAAAAAAGACACTAGGCTCCTTTAATGCGCTTGTGGCAGAAAATCGCCAGATGTTGAAAGAAGTTCTAACCAGTACCAATGTTCTGATCACAGACAGCCGGGAACCTCTGCAGCGTGCATTTATGCAAATGGATTCGGCTTCACTATCCATGACCAAATTCATGGTTTCCACCCAGGCAAGTCTTGCCCGTTTGGATACTGTGTTGGCCAATGCCAGTACCTTCAGTAAAAATCTGGCAGCGACCGATCTCGTTGGAATTTCAGAGGATGTTACCAAAACTTTAAAAACTGTGAATGATACGTTTACACATGTTGATCTGACTATACTGAAGACGCGCCAGGATCTGATAAAATCCATTGAATCGCTCAAGGTCTCTGCCGAATACCTGAGTGAGTTCTCCCGAAAGGTGAATGATGACCCATCGCTCCTGCTGCGATCAAAACGATAAATATACGGTGATGTTATGAAACATTTTCCAGCAGCCTTCTTGACTGTTTTGCTGATCTCATGTGCTGGTCAGGCACCAGTTTCAAAAAACTACTATGTCCTGGAATATTTCGAGCACACAGAAAAGGCGGCTCTTTTTCAAGATGAACCGCTCCCTTATTCAGTTCAGGTGAACGATGTAACCATTCCCAATACCTACAATCGTAAAGAGATCGTCATTCGACATTTTGGTCCCCGGATTACCTATTCAGAAAATGATATTTGGGCGGTTGACCTCACGGAGATCATTCCAAGCCTCATCGTAAAACGCTTGAGTCGTTATGGAATCTTCAGACAGGTCTCCCGGGAATTTTTGAGCATTCGACCCGATTACGAAATTCAAGCTAAGATCAATAACATAGAGGTTTATGAATCAGAAGACCTCACGGCCTCACGTCTGAACATAGATTTTGCTCTTCAAAAGGTGGGTGCCAAAGAGGTCACTATTGAACATTCCGTAAACCGGGAAGTCGTCCTCCCGGATGATAAAATGGAAACCTACGTCCAAGTCATCAATGAAACCATTCTTGAAGAAACAGATAAATTTCTGATCAAGGTGATGCAGCATTTCAATGGGACACCAGAGGCTCCCAAAGGCGAGATCATTACCAAGTTGGATTCAGCCTTCACCGACTCTCTTGGCTCTGAACCTCGGGGTATGGGGATCCTGTTTTTTCCAGCGGTTTCTGAAACAGACAACGAACTTCCATACAAAATTATTGACGCTAACGGTGTCGAAAGTTTCGGAGTACCCGGGAAAGGGATGCCACTTGAAGCAGGTAATTACTCACTAAAATTTGGTTCTGGAAGCACGAACCAACTCTTGCAAAAGGATAGTATCGAGATCATTCCCCGCTACAAGACCATTCTGAAACCGGATTGGAGTTGTCTGGTTGTAGATATAACCGATGAACGTCGGGAGGTTGCAAAGGTTCGCTATGAACTTTTTTCCTCTGAGACCGGTGAGAGTTATGGAACCCACATCCCTGTCGATCGAGAATACGGTGAGCAACAAAAAATATGGGTTTTAAAGCCGGGTCGCTACAAGATTACCATTAACAGTGAGCCGTTTAATACATATCGGGATTTTTCCACCGTTTATCTCAAAGAAGGAGATTTTCAGAAACTGACCCTGGTGGTCGGCACCAATGAGGATGGGACTCCAACCAATCTGATTGGTGGCGGTGTTCTGGAGGAAAATGAAATTGCAGGTATGACAGGTCACTGGCGTTTTTTAAATGCTGTCTTTGGCAACGCCAATTATATCGGTGACAATGAAAAGGGTAAAGACCAGCACGAAACCACAATTGTTCTGAATACACAATTCGAAAACAAGATTACCTATGACAATTTCCCGTTGAACTACACCCTTAGGAACCTCATCGAATGGGGTACAACCCAGGATTCAGAAACAGGTGCAGGGTTTCGAATTTCAAATGATAATTTTTATTTCAGAAACACTCTGGTCATATATTTCTTTAAAAATATTGGCTTATATGGCCGCTTCGATGCCGAATCCCACATGTTTAACGAGTATCAATATTTTAATGATCCAATCAATTACAAAAAACGAAACCTGAATGGTGATTTTGTCGAGAGTGGTACCGATGTGAAAAGTGTTCAGATCAAATCTGGTTTCAAGCCTATGACCCTTAAAGAAGGTGGTGGCTTAAATCTGCGAGCGCTTAATACAGGCAGGGCGAATTTGAATATTCGTGTTGGTCTTGGTCTACGACAGGATTATTACGATGATGTTTACCTCCAATCCGAAGAAAACGTCGTTGAAGAGGGGACTACCTTTAAAACATGGAATGCCCAGAGCTCGTTGAATAAACGAGGTACAGAAGTGTCCATTGTTGGAAATTTCCAGCTTCCACTAAATCTGACCTACTATACCAATGCTGATTTTCTGATCCCCTTCAATAGTGATGACACACCGACCGTCGATTGGGAAAATGTGTTCAATATAAAAGTGTTTAAATATATTTCCATTGATGATCGAATTCGGTTTCGCAATAAGGTGGACGAAAACAATAAAGATTATCTCGAGTATCGACATGCCCTGTTTCTGAGACTGACCTACTTCCTGCGATAAGACGACAGAGTAAAGAAGCATTGAGCTGTGACGGCGACAAAAGACCAGATTAGACAAGAAGCAAACTGCCTCTATCTCGAGGGACGATTGACCCATGATACCATTCCTGGTATTTTCAAGCAGATAAAAAAAATTAAAGCCCGGGATCTGGATACTATTGATATTGGCGGGATCACAAAGCTCGATAGTGCAGGTGTGGGATTTTTGGACCAATTACAGGAATCTCAATTTCAGAATACCAAACTGGTCCATGTTTCAGAGCATCAGCAGGCAGCATTGGATACCTTTTCTTCCAGACAACATCAGCTTCCCGAACTGAAAACTCAACCGGGAATATTTGAGCGAATTGGTAATTCTGTGTACTCCCTGCGGCATACAATCAGCGAACTCACCTTGCTGGTCTCCGAAATTACCTATTGGGCGGCCGCGGGTCTTTTTAGCAGGAACGGCAGACGCAAAGGGGCTGTTCTTCAACAGATCCTGCTCATCGGTAGTAATGCCGTCGGTATTATCGCCCTTTTGTCGTTTGTGCTTGGTTTGATACTGGCCTTACAATCAGCTGCCCAGCTAAGACAATTTGGTGCAAGTATTTATGTTGCTGATCTGATTGCCATCTCAATGGTGAGAGAAATGGGTCCCATGATGACTGCCATTATTATCGCAGGGCGCAGCGGTTCCTCGTTTGCAGCAGAGATATCTTCCATGAAAGTAAGTGAGGAGCTTGATGCTCTGCGGATGATGGCTGTCAATCCGGTCCGCTATGTGGTTGTTCCAAAATTTTTGGCCATCACCCTCAGCATGCCATTGTTGGTGACCCTCTCCATGATTCTGGGGATATTTGGTGGATTTATTATTGGTGTAAGCTATCTGGGTCTAACACCGGTATCATATTTCAATGAAACCCTCAGTATTCTTACGCTGGAAGATCTCATGGTGGGGTTCAGCAAAAGCATTTTCTTTGCTGGCGTGATTGTGGTGATCGGCAGCTATTTTGGCTTCAAAGCAGAAGGTGGAGCCGAAAGTGTAGGGAAAGTGACGACCTCCGCCGTCGTTGCATCCATTTTTGCCGTTATTTTTCTGGATGCTATTTTCAGTTTGATCTATATGGTGTAGGATGAGTAAAGAATCTGTCATTGAGATACAAGGTATGATCACCCGGTTTGGCGACCGAACCATCCTGGATAATATTGATCTGAATTTCTACAAAAATGAGATCACAGTTATTCTGGGGGGCAGTGGGAGTGGAAAAACCACACTTTTAAAAAGTATATTGGGATTGGTGACCCCTGCAGCTGGGGAGATTCAACTCTTTGGTGAGGTTTTCAATCTGGAGGATGAAGCCGCAGTAAATGCTACCTTGCAACGCATCGGCGTTTTATTTCAAAATGGGGCACTTCTGAACTCAATTAGCGTGTTGGAAAATCTGTCCATTCCCCTTGAGCAACACACCAAACTTGATCAATCCTTGATAGGGCGCATGGCCAGAGTAAAACTGGGAATGGTAGGGCTAACCCAGGCTGCTCATCAGCTACCGTCAGAATTGTCGGGAGGAATGCGAAAGCGAGCTGCGCTGGCCCGTGCCATCGCTTTGGATCCGGACCTATTGTTTTGTGATGAACCGTCTGCAGGACTCGACCCTCTGACCAGCGCAGCCCTTGATGACCTTATTTTAACCCTTCGCGACCAACTACAGATGAGTATTGTGGTAGTGACTCATGAATTGGCGAGCATTCACAGAATCGCCGATCGAATAGTCTTTTTAAACCAGGGAAAGATACTATTCCAGGGAAGTGTCTCCGAGGCTAAGACTTGCGGGTTGGAAGCAGTCGAAACTTTCTTCAAGGTGGGCAGTTTCTGAGCCTCCGTGAGCGCATCGATTAATTATTCAAAATTTAAGGGGGTCAACACAACAAACGGAGATGTTGAATGAACCTTGAAAAATTGAAACTGGCTGAGGAGAAATTTCTCAAGATCTATCCCGGAGGATTTGAACATCCTGATATGCTTGCTATTGCCAAAAAGCACGGTATGGACAAGATGAGGACTCAGATTCAGGATATCTTCTCAGAGGATAAATTTGAAGACACCAAAGCCATCGTTCAAAACATGAGTAAGATGGTAAGCAAGTCATCAATGGTCAGTCTCTTTGAAAAGCCAAAATTCAGAGATTTTGTGAACACCCTGAATCACCAGTATGAAACAATATTGGCTCAAGGTTTGAAAGAGATGTTACATGGGAATCAACAGCAGGGCTTTAATATGATGCTGGATGTGTTGCTGACAGGAAAACTGGCCAAATGGTCGCTCATCTCCATACTTCCCGTCTATTATAAGCCCCAGGATGAAGTTTTTGTAAAACCAACCACGGCGAAGGGTGTCATTAAACAATTCGAATTGGATTCACTGACCTATAAACCCCGCCCGAGTTGGGAGTTTTATAGGGAGTACCGTTCCATTGTGAATGAGATGAAAACAAAAGTGGATCATAGATTGGCACCCAACAATGCGGCTTTTACAGGATTTTTAATGATGAGTATGGAGTAAGGCCAGGATGAATGATCCTGGGAAAAATGACTCTTTAGCTCACGAGCCATTTTCATATCAGGAGACCAAAGATGGTCAGGTGCAAATATTCTATTCGGGTCGATTGGTAAAAACAATTAAGGGCAAAGAATCGGGTCAGTTTCTGTTTAAAATTACCCGGACGAGGGAGAGAGATTCACAGCTCATTATGGCTAAAATCACTGGTAAATTCAAGTTCGGGAACGAAAAAAATCGACGTCTTAAAAATAGTGATGAATAAAAAA
>CAZVSF010000089.1:4806-11511 GCA_964630195.1 uncultured Lentisphaeria bacterium | reverse complement strand
TTGTGTGTCTGAATAACGCTGCGACTCAGGAGTTTATTTCCATTGCTATTCCTGAGGGACTGAAAATGACGGTAGTTTCAAAAATTTACGGAGATGCTGTATTGCGGTTGGAATCTGATGAGTTGCTACTCCGTTTACCCCCAAATACACTTTCAGTCTGGGAATTCGAAGGTCATGTTGATTCCTCATTGGACTCATGGGTGGATTTCACAGACAGGTTGTCATCTGATTATCACCGGGTATCACTTTTCTACGTGGACACAGAAGGGACGGTGGAAACGATTCAGATTGCAGGTGATTTTAATAATTGGCAGGCAACCGATTATGCCACATCCAGAAAAGGAGACAGCCTCTTTGTGGAGGTTCCCTTAAAGCCAGGCAAGTATGTTTATAAACTGGTATTGAATGGCAAAGACTGGATCGCAGATCCTCAAGCAGATCGATATACTAATGATCCCTTTGGTGGCAAGAACAGCGTACTAACAATTGATTAGTGGTAGTCAATCTCTCCAGTTCAAACTATCTAATTTAGATTGATCAATCCTAATATTCATATCACGGGATAATTTTTCGATCTCATAAACGCGTAGTTTTGAATTGCGGTCATCCTGGGCATCGAAACGTACCGTTTCGTATATCTCTTCAAGTGGTTTTGCATGTCTATGTCTCTGGCTGGCCAGGATAAGTGTATAGCCATTATCTATTTTTATGGGGCCACCCAGGGTTTTCAGTGGAAGACCTACCAGACGATGATAATAATCTGGCCTGTCAGCTCGAGTGCCCTGAAACCAGCCCAAATCATTCAATATGAACTCGCCCGATCGATCCGCTCGAATTTGATTGATATCCAGAAGGGTTGTGGGATTCGACTTGGAGAACTGAATCGCCAGGGCTTGATCCTGAAAGATGAGTTCGTAAATGTATAAGCTGTCTGGAGCCGGATAGCGCGTCGTGGCGTTTTGTTGGTAAAATGTTTTGATGGTAGCGGGAGAGACCAGTTGATTTTCTGCCTGGTAGCGCAGATATAAGTTTGCAAGAAATTGATTTTCCCTATCCTTTACTTCAGCCTTTACCTCAGGTGTGGTATCCAGACCCAGCTTGAGTCCCTCACGATAAATAATTTCATCCCGAACCAGAAATGCAGTGGCTGATTTGAGGTTGGTGAGCATCAACTGCCGATTCATTTCAGGGAGCTTCTCCAGAAAGTCTTTGACAGTCCAGCGCGTGTCAGAAAATCTGAGCATTTCCTCATTGAGCAGTGGTTCAAGTTTTTTCTCAAAACTCTCCAACTCAGGGGAGAGAGACTCCTGGACTTCATCTGCAGCAAGTATCCGCTGTACTTGTTTCTGCATGATGGCCCATACCTGCGGCGCAATATCTGGATTGAATACTAGATTGGCTTGATCCATCATCTGATTTACCACTGAATCAGCCAGCCGCTCCTCAATACGTTCACGGATGATTCGTTTTAGTTGAGATCGCTGGAGGGAGTAATCATATTCAGTGAGCAGGACCTCTGAACTGCGCTCATCAACTTGAATGATGTGCCAGCCAAATTTGGTCTTCACAGGGGTGGATCGCTCACCGGCTTTTAAATCAAAGGCAGCTTTTTCAAAGTCTGGGTCCATATCACCAAATTTTATCCAGCCCAGTA
Organism: uncultured Lentisphaeria bacterium; assembly: GCA_964630195.1. GTDB lineage: Bacteria > Fidelibacterota > UBA8477 > UBA8477 > JABMPR01 > JABMPR01. The sequence continues at coordinate 9,857 of CAZVSF010000089.1, read as the reverse complement.
AACCACCATTTGCAGCAAGGGATGGCTCGATGAATGTATTGGAGGCAAGGGAGTCCCAATTTGCACCTGACTCCAATTCTTGATGCAATCTCAATGCCTGCTCCCGATCCTTTACAAATAGATGTCGTACCAGTAGGGATGAATGACTTTGGACAAATGCTTTTCTCAATTCGGTTTCAGTTATTGGGGGAACCTTATTTTTTACCCATTCATGGTACAATATTCTGGTAAAGGCGGTTTTTTGGTCGGTCCGTCTTAGCGCATCCAAACTTGGAACAGTATCCAGGTTGAGAAGTTTCGCCTCATGAGAAAGTATTGCCTGATCAATGAGATAGTTGAGGACCTCTTCTCTTGTGGCTTTCGATTCCTTTTTATCCGAGTACAGCAGGATGGGCAGATAGGCTCGCTTGAAATCGCTTGACGTGATTTGAATGTCTTCAACTTCTGCGATCACATCGGGGGGTAGCTCATTATTGTCGCAAGCCAGTATCAGTAATACTGCCACCAGGCTTATGAGCGAGAATTTTATTTCTGCTATTCTATTCATCCCTTGAAATATGTTTCATATTTTTTGCAAGTAAATCTTTTCTTTAGTTTAAAATCATCAGGCTGAACAACACAACTCCTTAAGATTATTAGCTGTCCTGAAAATATTTACAGTCGAGGATTGGGTACTTAAAGTGAGACATAAAGGACTGCTCTGAAACAGGTTTTGAATTCATATTATGGATGAAATTATCTTGACTTGCGTGGCTGATAAAGATAAGTTCGTGTAACGTAACTCAGAGGAGGGTTACTAATTCAAATTTATAGTGAGAGCCGGTTTTGAAGACATTATATACCCTGAAGTCGCTAAGGTGGCTATTTGTTGTTTTACTTCTAATTAGCGTTGAATCGCAAGCAGGAACCACCGGGAAGATCGCCGGTTTTGTGCGTGATGCAGACACAGGTGAACCACTTATTGGCTGTAACGTGATAGTCGATGGTTCCACGTTTGGCGCCTCTGCCGGGTTGGATGGTGATTATTTTATTACGGGACTTCCTCCAGGGAATTATTCTGTGACTGCCTCCATGATCGGATATCAATCTTTACGAAAAACGGATGTCCTGGTTTCTGTTGATCTGACCACTCCATTGGAATTTGAATTAGGAACTGCCATCCTGCAATCCGGGGAGGTGGTTACTGTAACTGCAGAGCGTCCTCTGGTCGTAAAAGATCTCACTTCAAGCGCATCCCACATCTCTTCAGAAGAAATGGCAGCTATGCCGGTTGAAACTTTTAACGATGTGATCTCCATGCAGGCCGGTGTGGTGGATGGACACATCCGAGGCGGTCGATCTGGTGAAACGCTCTACATGATCGATGGCATACCAGTCACTGATCCTTATGATGGAAGTATGGCTGTGGACATTGAGAATGCTTCTATTCAGGAGCTACAGCTCATTACAGGTGCCTTCAACGCAGAGTATGGCCAGGCCATGTCCGGTGTGGTAAACATTGTTACCAAGGATGGTGATGATGATTGGGAATGGAGCCTCATGGGTTATTCCGGTGATCATCTCTCTTCAAACAGTGATGTTTATCGAAACATCGACAGCTTTTCTCCAGTATCACAATACAACCTGCAGGCAAATCTATCTGGACCGATCATTCCAGGTAAACTAACCATGTTCGGAACCATTCGTCGTTTTGTGGCTGCGGGACATCGTGATGGTGTTCGCCAGTATAATATTGATGATACTTTCTTTGATGAGGTGGACCCTAATACCGGGATTGGTGGGGAAGGCAAGTGGTGGCTGAAAGGGACCTATATCGGGGGTGGGGATACAACCGCCCAGGGATCCATCGGATATGCCCCACTTCAACTGGATTCATTGCAAGCCTTTAAAAACATGGGTTATCGTCTCGGTACCGGTGATTCAGCTTTTGTGCCCATGGATCCATACGATAAAACTTCTTATCACGTAAAACTTACTTACAAGGTGACCCCGCGCCTGGCCCTTCGATTAAATGTCCTCCAGGATAAATCGTATCAGCGAGGTTGGGATGAAAGTATGCAACTCAATCCTGACGCCATTCTTCACAAATATAAGACCGGTGGGAGTATCACCTTTAATATTAACCACCAGCTCACAGAGAAGACTTTTTATCAACTTGGATACTCCAACGTTGGTTATGAATGGCAGGAATATAAGTTCAAATCTGAGTGGGCTTTCGCCCAATATCTGGATACAGATGGCGACGGCATTCTGGATGCCATCAATGAAGATCCAGAAGATATTAATCTGGTAAACGCCCTGTCGACCCAACAGTTATACAGCTATTACACAGGTGGAATTAACAACAACTGGTTTAACAGAATAACAAAAAGCCAAATTTTCAAAGGTGATCTTACCAGTCAGATCAGTCACATCGCTGAGCTGAAAATAGGAGCGCAGGCCAGACTGGATGATATCTATCGCCGCTTTCTGTTCTATGATACTCAGGTTGGTATTCCCTTTGGGTTTAATCTGAATGTGAACCCCATGGAATTGTCCGCTTATGCGCAAACCAAACTGGAATTCAAGGATCTGATCGTAAATGCGGGTTTGCGGGCCGATTATTTTGATTCCGATGGTGTAATTCCAGCAGACCTGAGGGATCCTGATGTTTATTCACCCATCAAACCTGAGCACCGCTGGAAGGATGCCGATGAGGATGGGCACATCGATGATTCTGAACCCTTTGTTGATGCTGATTCTAATGGCATATACACCCCCAGTGAAGTTTTTACAGATGTTGATGGTGATGGGGTCTATGATTTTTCTGAAAAGACAGAAAGCAATCAGTTCTCACCTGAAGAACGTCGGGATTTCTGGTATACAAAAGCCAGCCCTAAATGGCAGCTTAGTCCCCGTATTGGTCTGGGGTATCCCATTTCAGATCGAGGTGTGATCCATGTGTCTTATGGTCACTTCTTCCAGATACCAAAATTGGAAGATCTATTCACCAATCCAGAATATAGAATTGGCAGTGGTACTGGGATCATCAATACGTTGGTGGGGAATCCCGATCTCGAGCCTCAGCATACAATTTCATATGAAATAGGTTTACAGCAGGAATTGACGGATGATCTGGGACTCACCGTCAATTTTTATTTTAGGGATATACGTAATCTCATTTCTGCCGACAAAGTTGTTCTCACATATGATCAGCGTAAATATGCCATGTTTGTAAATCGCGATTATGCCAATACCCGTGGCGTCACACTTTCCCTTGAGAAACGCTACTCACAACTGTGGATGGCAAATGTGGATTACACCTTTCAGATAGCTGAGGGAAATGCATCCGATCCTGCTGCAGCGTTTAATGCTCGCCAGGGCGACAAAGAACCAGAGGTTCGTCTCCTGCGCCTGGATTGGGACCAGAGACACAGTTTGAATGCCAATGTGACCGTGGGACATCTGGATGACTGGGGTGTCAGTTTAAACACAAGATTGGGAAGTGGGCTTCCTTACACACCAAGTGATGAACAGGGCAATCTGGGCGTGTCGACACCAAATGGCGGCACGAAACCGCTGACACAAATGTATGATATGAAAATTTACAAGAATGTGAAGTTTGGTGGGCTTAAGATGAACATTTACGCTAAACTCGATAATATGTTTGATATTATGAATGAATATAGTGTTTATGGTGATACTGGATCAGCAAAGTACACCCTTGCCCAACTTCGAGCCGAGTCAAACAATGCGATTGAAGCGATCAACACACTTGATGACTTTTATTTGCACCCGGATTGGTTTGGAGATCCGCGCAGATTTACTGTGGGCTTTTCCGTGGGGGTAAAATAATGAGAACTTTAAAATTATCTCTGGTGCTCCTGCTCATCGCCAGCATTGCACTCCAGGCACAATCCTATGGTGATCCCACCTTTAGAAAAAAGGGAATTCATGCCGGTAACAAGATCAGAACCGTGTTCTTTAACTATGGGCTGGTGGCCGGTACCATCGGTGGCGACCCGGAAGGGGAGTGGCCCATTGGTTCTGGAAATATGTATATCGGGGATGTGAGTCCCCTCCTCGGTGTGGAATCAGAACGTTCCTGGATCGACACAGTGCGATATCTGAGTGCAACAACCATGGACACACTGGTTGACAAAGATGGCACACAATTCAATAAATTCTCCATCATGGAAACATTGAATCCACCCCTGGTTATTGATGACGAAGAATTTCCATTTATAGCAAAGGTATACAAAACCTTCCATTCTGTGGGAACCAGTGATGGACCCCGGGGATGGACAGATGGACCCATTGTGGGTGATGCGACCTGGACTTTCGAGCCCGTCCCGGGTTATGCGAATCCCGATACAGATCTGGTGGCACTTTCTACTGATCTGGACAATGACGGACCAGACGGATTCCCCAACTCTGAAGATGACGATGGTCTTCCAGATTCATGGCCGTCATTCTGGCCGGACAAGCTGAACGATATTGATGACCCCGGCTGGTCTAAATCCTGGAATGGATATTTTGGAAAGAATGTCAAGAACGCTGATCAGGAATCCTACTACGTCATGGATGACAATAACGATAGAGAATTCAACTATAAATCTCTCGGTGATGCAGCCTCCGGTATCGTATTTCAACCAGATTCGATCAATCAATTGAGATTCGGGATGGGCCTGTCTGTTGCTTCCCGTGGTCTTCAATGGTCTCACTTTCTGGCTGAAGATGCCATCTTCTGGCTTTATGATGTGACCAACCAGGGTACGACCGATTATTTGAAAGCCGCTTTCGGAATGATGGTTGGTACCCTTGCAGGTGGCCGGTGTGGTGATTCAGATGATGATCTAGCCTATTTTGATGCCGAGAATGATATTACTTACTCATTTGATAGCCCACCAGCCTACAGTCCATGTTTTGAAGGACCCGTAGGTTATGCCGGTTATGCCTTCCTTGAATCCCCAGGCAACCCCTTTGACGGTATTGACAATGATGCAGACAACGAACTGACCGGTTCAGCACCCTTTTTCACGGCAGAGGTGTTTGCGCCAGTCACCTACAAT
>CAZVSF010000089.1:0-4706 GCA_964630195.1 uncultured Lentisphaeria bacterium | reverse complement strand
AATGATGGTGATTGGGATCCAATTTCTGATGATGTTGGTCTGGATGGTGTCCCTGGAACCAGTGATCTGGGTGAGGGAGATGGTGTTCCAACATCCGGTTACACACAAATGGCCAGTGGTGAAATTGTTGACACTGGTCTCCCCGGCGAACCCCATATTGATAAAACAGATATTGATGAGTCCGATCAAATAGGTCTTACCAGCTTTACCTACTTTACACCTCCAGGAAAGATACGCATGTCAAACGATGCTGCTCTCTGGGGGAAATTGTCGCCCAGTATTGACGTCGCCAATGATATTGAAACCAATCCCGTAGATGGTGATTTTATCTATGGTGCTGGATTTTTTCCATTACGGGCCAAACAAACCGAGCGTTTCTCAGTCGGTCTGGTTTTTGGGGAAGATTTTGAAGATATCCTCAATAACAAGATCACCATACAGCAGATATACGATAATAATTATAATTTTGCCAAACCCCCTGAGAAGCCAACTGTTCGTGCAGTCCCCGGCGACAACCAGGTCACCCTTTATTGGGATGACAATGCTGAATTTTCATATGATCCAGTGCTGGGATATGATTTTGAAGGATATAAGATCTATCGTGCTACTGATTTTGGTTTCAACGAGATCAACAATATCACCGATGGATTTGGAAATTCAATTTTTTATGAGTCCCTGGATCAGTTTGATCTGGTTAATGATATCGAGGGTTTCTTTGCCGGTGATCTCGATCGGGTCAATGGAGCAGCCTATTATCTTGGGGACAACAGCGGACTGCGCCATTCATGGACAGATAGTACCGTGGTAAATGGACAACGCTACTTTTATGCTGTTGTGTCATATGATCGTGGTGATCTGGAGAAGAATATTTATCCTGCGGAATGTTCAAAAACCATCCAGGAGTTGAACAATAATCTCACCTATGATGCCAACACGGTTGAAGCCACACCCAATGCCAGAGTTGCTGGCTATGTAGGTCCTGCTGATAGTGGTATAGATCATATCGCTGGTGCAGGTACGGGAACCCTGGAACTGGACTTTCTCGACAATCAAGCCGTGAAAGATGGAGCTGCCTATCAGGTACAGTTCGTGGATATGAGTAATGATGGGATCGATAATGATGGTGACTGGGTTGCTTTCCTTGACAATGACACCAGTGGAACCATGGATGTTGCCGATGGTGATACGATCATCCACGACACCGGGAGTGATGGACTGTGGGCTCAAAACATTGGGGATAGAGTAAACCGGAAATTTGGCAGTAGAACTGTGTTCATGGGTATTTACCCGGGGCCCGATGCCGATGGTACCGAGGGCAATGGTCGTCCAGATCCAGGTGAACCAAATCTTGATGAGAACGATCCAGATGAGCTCCAGGCAATGACCACGGGGTATTCTGTGATCCGGGAAACTTCGCTGGCCACTGACACCCTGCTGACCAATAGCTCAAACTTTTATGCAGGAAATTCAAACTATCAGTTTGTTCGTGATAATCATGGTCTGGTTGAGCCCGATATTCGGGCAGAGAGCAAGGTTGTGGATGGCGCAAGATACATTTTTAATAATGTATGGCGTATTGATCCTGACCCGAACCGCCTGGCATTCAACAGGAGTGAAGCTGAAACACCCGAAGTAACCATGGGTATCAATGTGTCATATAATCCACACCAGCGCAAGATCCCCCATGATTATGAACTCGTATTTTATGATGATTCAGTAGCCACCTCTGTGCGCTATATCGCTTCATTTAACAAGAAGTTGTTGCCCAACCCCATCAATTTCAAAGTTCGTGACCTGACCACAGATGAAATGATGCCTCTGGTTGGCTATAAAGATATCGCAGGCTCGGCCCGTGATTTTCTGATCTATATCACGCACCAAACCGCAGAAAGTGATAGCTTTATAACCTGGTATTTGACAATGAATTTTGATGATGTCGTCACACCCATTGGGATCGGGACTCCGGCAGATACTGTCTGGTCTGATATTCCATCCCTGGGAGCCGGAGACACCATGAGGGTGTACACCAAGAAGCCATTCTCCAGCAAGGATGTTTTTGAGTACTCCACCACATCAGCTGGTGTGACTGATCTGACTTCGGCAGATGACTGGCAGGATGATGTCAGAGTGGTTCCTAACCCCTATCTGGCTGCTGCCAGTTGGGAGCCTGTCAATAGATTTGCATCAGGTCGTGGAGAACGCAGGGTAGATTTTATTCACCTGCCTCCCGACTGTAAGATCAGAATCTATACGATCAGAGGAGATCATATCCAAACCCTGGAGCATGATGGCAACATTTTTGATGGTACTGTATCGTGGGACCTCAGGACAAAAGAGGGACTGGATATCGCATATGGAATTTACATCTACCACATCGACGCCGGCGATTCCGGTGAAACTGTGGGCAAACTGGCTGTAGTGAAATAGGAGGGAGGAAGTATGAAACGCATAACAAAAGTTGTACTGACTGCCCTGCTTGTTTTTCCAGTAGTCATATCGGCACAATCCATGGTAGGAACAACTGCAGCTTACTTTCTTGGTATAGAAGTTGGTGGTCGTTCTGTGGGTATGGGTGGTGCACATGTTGCCAGTGTGAACGATGCAACGGCTCTTTATTGGAATCCGGGAGCGGCCACAGAAGTACGGGGAAATCAGGCACTATTTGTCCATTCCCAATATCTGGCAGGCACCAGTTTTGACTATGTCGCATCCGTTTTTCATATGGGCAGGTTAGGAACCATAGGATTATCTGCAACCGTGCTGGACTATGGAAATTTGATCCACACCACCATTGAAGATCCAGATGGGACCGGGTTAACCTTTGGGGCTACGGATCTGGCCATCGGATTCACGATTGCCCGAGCCATGACGGATAGATTCTCAATTGGTGGGACCGCCAAATTTATCAGTCAGACGATCTGGCATGAAAAGGCCATGTCTGTTGCTCTAGATGTTGGTACGATGTATCAGACTGATTTCAGAGGACTGGTATTGGGTATGAGTATTTCTAATTTTGGATTACCCATGCGCATGACAGGCTCCGACCTCGAGCATTTCTATGATATTGCCGAGGAATTAGATGGGAATAATGGAAAGATTGTTTCTACTCTGGAAACAGGGTATTATAATCTACCCCTTGTTTTTAGAGCAGGTATCGCCATGGATGTTTTTCGAAATGATTTAATGGGTCTGACCCTTGCTGTAGATGCCCTACATCCCAATAACAATTATGAGAGCGTCAATGTAGGGATGGAATACGAATTGCTTAAAAAATTCTACGCGAGAGCTGGTAGAAAAGCACTCTTCCTCGAGGATACTGAGGAAGGCATGACAGCAGGTTTTGGTTTGCTCATTCCCATGCGGGGGTTTAAGGTCCGTCTGGACTATGGCTATGAGTACTTTGGTAGATTACAGGATATCCAGAACTTTAGTTTGGCTCTGGATTTCTAGTTTATAATATTTTGCTTTTAACCAACCAAAGGAGGTAAGTGTGAAACGCTTATTTACAATGCTACTTGTTTTAAGTGTCGCTATGACATTTGGGTTTGCCCAAGTCATAGATGACTTCGAAACGGATATAGGGAGTTGGGCTGATCCTAATTTCTCTGGATCCACTTCGGGAGTCCTGGAAAGTTCAAGCATAACTGTATCAACTGATCAAGCCCATGGAGGCTCACAATCAGCCAAAGTTGAATTGCTTGATGATACTGCTGTGTCGGATGGCTTTTTTGTAAGAATGGGAGAACGGACTACTGCGTTTCCTTCCAATTCTGCATTGGGTTTTTGGGTCTACACAGCTTCAACCGATGTCGAGTTTCGTCTGGTCATATGGGATAATGGTACTGGCGGAGACGGTTATGAAGCTGGTCCTTATTGGACTGTTGCTGCAGCCAATACTTGGGAGTATTTCGAGCTGGATCTTGTCAATGATGCTGTAACTGGATGGATAACTGGCAATGGTGCCATCAACTCCACAGACAATGTTATGATCGAGAGTATCCAGTTTAACACCACCGTTGATGCTAATTCGATATTCTATATCGACGACGTTGAGGCAACTATAGCTGACGATCCACCACCGGCTGTATTTTTCTCTGAGTATATAGAAGGTTCTTCTAATAACAAAGGTATCGAGATTTATAATGGTACTGGAGCAGCTGTGAATTTGGATGAATTTCAAATTGCACAGTCTTCAAATGGTGGAGGTTGGGCTTACTATCATACTTTTCCTGCAGGATCTAGTCTTGCAGATGGTGATGTCTGGGTAATGGTAACTGATCAATCTTTTCCTGAAATGCAGGCTGTCGCTGATGAAGTTTTAGCATATCCAAGTGTTGTCCATCATAATGGTGATGATGCTCGTGCTATCCTCCATATTGTTGGTACTGATACAGTGATGACCGATCTTATTGGTGATCCCGATAATGACCCAGGTTCAGGTTGGGATGTTGCAGGTGTTTCTGCCGCGACAGCAAACCATACACTTATCCGTAAAACTGAAGTGATTTCTGGAAATACCGATTGGGCTGCTTCTGCAGGTACTGATGAAGCTTCATCCGAGTGGATGGTCTTTGACCAAAATTTCTTTGATGATCTTGGATCACATCCATATGTAGAAAGATATGCTGTCACCTTCAGTGTTGACATGAGCTTCCAGACCACCCTGGGTAACTTTGTACCTGGTACAGATGTTCTCGATGTGGCCG
>CAZVSF010000088.1:8776-11601 GCA_964630195.1 uncultured Lentisphaeria bacterium | reverse complement strand
TATTTGTATTCCATGTGGAGCCAGATGGATTCATTCTCAAACCAGCCTGGAGAAAACACTCTGGCTCGACCGATCTCCATGGGTTGATCACTGAGTTCAGCATTGACCTTATACATCTCCAGTTTCTGATCATAAAGACCACTCCCTTTGATATTCAAAGCCAACTTATGGGCAATGGAATGATCAGGTAAACAGCGCAGATAATGGACGGGACCCTCCAGAAACAGGGGCAATCTTACCAATTTGAAAGCCTTGGCCTGATAGCAGGGAAAACCGCGCCCATTCAGTTTTGGCTGATTGGTCCCGGGAGCATCTGGACTATCAATGATCTCATAGTCCACAACTTCATGATAAAAGTATGTACCAGGAATATCTGACTGTTCATCACGTGCTTTGTCAACACCCCTGTCAATTTTTTCGATACAGGCCAAAAGATATTCTTTCAGCCATTTGATGTCCACCGATACACACTTCCCACTGAGTCCGAGTCGTGTTTTTGATCTGTATTCTTCTTTTGCAGAGGTGGCGGCATCCCAATATTCAAAATCCGTATTCTCACTGGATAAAAGGGCATGCACCATCAGGGCGAAATCATGAATTTCTACATGCAGGCCAATTTGTTCAACCGGCACCTCATTGATGGCGGAGAGTAGGAACTGAGCGTGTCTCTTGATCTCCACTGCTTCGCTAAGGCTCGACCCTCTCAGACCAGGTAAACCATTTAGAGCATCGTACCAATTGGGTTTGTCGGTTTCCATCTCAACCCCGATTCCGGAAGGATCCAGAGAAGCGATCTTATTGGTAATGATACTTAAAAATTTCTCGATCAGGCTGACTCTGACGACCTGACCCTTCCCAAAGTCATCATGGACCAGATGCTGGTCTTTACTGCGCGATGAGATCAGAGCCGTTTTCTCGGCATCCAGATGCACAGCATCAAGCTGCATGGTCTTGCCATCCCAGATGACATATTTATCAGAGCGGGGGAGAACCTGATGGGCGCTGTCATGGAAGGTAAATTCCTGGTAGTCAAACATGATGTGTTTCAGGTTTTCGGGAAAGATACTCAGATAGTTTTCCAGGAGATCGAGGTTATAGGTCCAATGATCTGACCAGTAGCCCTCAGCAAAATCCGTATCATTTATCTTGGTACAAGCGGCCAATAGATCACCCAGGAATCGATCGGCATTATCTGGAAATTCCACACCATTTTCTTGAAGAAATTCAAGCAATTCTCCTGGACTGATGGGATCCTCCAGGTATGAAATGATCCTTTTGCTCAGGTCCTCATCAAAATAGTTGAGGAGCAGCTTGCCAGCAGCATCGTAATCTTTGAGGCGATATCTCACTTCTTTCAATACGAGGGGATTAAAGCCGTCGAGCTGGATGAGGTTCACAAAATGTTCCAGATTCGCGGCACCCACATCAGGGTTGAATAGGAGATCGGATCGTCGGTTCTGATTGATATCCCGGAAGTTCCCGTTGCCCTGAGAATAATTGGAAGGGGTTAGTCGATAATCATTGTAATCACGTTCCAGATCGCCGTGTTTTCTTGAAAAAAGATGCAGGACGGTTTGGGAGTGATCTCCTTGAAATGTGTAAGGAAAGCCGCCTCGCATAACATTATCCAAAAAATTCTGACGAACATAACTGTCAAAGACTGGATTTCGGCTGATGACGAGATTTTTCTGAGTCAACTCATCGATAAGGTTGACGCTATCTTTAGCTTTGGTGCTGAAATACCCAGGGTTCATGATGGAAGGGAGTAATGTATTCAGAGCAGTCTGTGATTTGACATGCCCTATAATCGAGCTGACCGTATAGCTGGCCCCTGGAGCTAGTTCGGTGGAGAACATACTCATGGCAGATGGATATCGATTTTCAAATGCCTGATGATCCAGAAGGCTGGTAAATTCATTCCCTATGAAAAAGTCGGGGTAATTATAATCATTATGGGCACCGAAGATGCGCTCGGGATCAACAACCGGCGTGAGTTGCTTGAAACTTTCTCCCGAGTTCTCGAATCCCACATAAAAATTTCCCCGTTCCAGAATTTCCACATCTGGACGATCGGCAGGCTTTACTTTGGCTTTAAAGAGAGGTGCCTTTTGCTCATAATTTTTGACTTCGACAAAAGCCTCCATGAGACGGCGGATATTTTTCAATCCAAAGTTCCCGATACCAAAGGGAATAATAAGGGGTAATCCATCCAGTCCTTCAAATTTGCTGGTAGAATCGCCGATATTTGTGATGTGAAGATTGCGGATCAATCCAGCATAGCTATCCTGGGGGATGGCGTAATACTCCACGGTAAATCGAAGGCCAAGTGTTTTGTTTTCCTCCTCCAATACCAGATGTGATGCGCTGATCTTCATGGATTGGGTGCGCTGCATGCCTTTATCCTGATAGTGATCCTGGAAGGGCTCGTAGAAGGGTTTCTCAGCGTTTCCAGGAAACTTCAGGAAGGTCCTGAAGCCCTGAGTGGGAGCCAGTTGATAGGCCCAGTTCGCCGGCAGAAATTCCATGATAGGATTTTCCTTGTCCTGAACACCCATACTGCAGATACCCTGCCCACGGTTGACATAAAATATCCACATGGGGATACCCATTTTTCCGGCAATGCCAGGAAAGAAGCTGGAGAAAGGTTTGGCAGCATGGTAGTTACGAATGACAAATTCACCATTGTCATTTAATTGATAACCTGATTTGGAAGATGAATTCAATCTAATTACCTTTCATCATATAATTCTAGAGCCAACTCTGGGGGTGTCTGGATATGCAATTTATAATTGCACCCGTACAGTTTGAACCGCGTTTTCTGGAAT
>CAZVSF010000088.1:0-8676 GCA_964630195.1 uncultured Lentisphaeria bacterium | reverse complement strand
CTGGATATGCAATTTATAATTGCACCCGTACAGTTTGAACCGCGTTTTCTGGAATCGTCACATCAGCGTATTGACCTGCGATCTGCAGTTTATATGATATCACATTCGCAGACGTATTCAGAACTTGAACACTTAGCAACCCCAGATCATTGATCGTTGCACACATGTGCAAATCATCGGGATCAAGATCGTCAGCCTGCATTTTTGTCTGCAAGGCCTGGTCGCCCGGTCTGATGGTTTTACTGAATTGCGCCAGGACCCAATAAATGGGTGTGTAATAAACATCCCCAGCTTGTGTATCGATCATAATGGGGGCGCCACAGAAGTTATCGGCATGATTGGGACCACCTTGCTGGTCCAAAACGATATTCCAGTCTATCCACCCTGTGACCCAGTGATCAAGACTTACAATTATATTACGGGCATATCGATGAACAGGCACATACATGGGGTGATCCGCACCATTCCCTGGAGTCCAGGGAACAGCATAGCCCCAGTCTGAGGCAGATTTTGTCCACCAGAACGAATCATTCTTAAACCAGTTCTTCTCCGTGCGTCCCTCTGGATCTGTACAATCAGCTGGAGCGGGCTTCCCCAGGTCATCAATGCAACCTTCAGTGTGGACAAAATTATATTGAGGAAACTTAGCGTGGACACGATCGAATACTTCCTCATAAACTTTGAAGGTGCTTTCATACCAGTGTACTGCCATGCCGTAAATATATTTTTCATCCATATCTGCAGGGTATAGGACTTCTGACCATTCCTCGATGCCATCGCGGTTCTGATCAAAGATCAATAGTTTGGCATCGCCATATCCTGCCTTGCGTAAACCTGGTCCCAGATGATTCTGGACAAATTCACTCTGTGTCTCAGGTGAAAAGTTCATGCTTTCCCACTGGCCATTATTCCCATGGGGTTCATTCACAGGTGTTAATCCCCAGATATGCACGCCAGCAGTTTCATAGGCTTCCAGATATCGGATCAGATAGCTGGCATAGGTACCAACGTATTCAGGTTTCAGGCTGCCACCAGTTCCTTGCCAGTTGTTCTCAGCAGACATGGGTTCATAATACAGTTCATTATCTTTCATCCATGGTGGAGCTGTCCAGGCTGAGGCAATGATTCTTAGGTTCGAGTCAGGCTGTGCATTTTTGATGGTTAAGGCCTCCTGGATCATGGGGAGGAGATCGTAATTGCTGTCTTTGATACCGGGATATTGAGCTGGGGGGAACCCCTTGGTGTCCTCTGAAATGGAGAACGCTTTCAGTTCTGTATCTCCAGCAGTCTCAGCATAGGAATATTTACCCTCAACTGAAAAATCACAGGCACCAATATGTGTGCGTGCCAGCGCAAAATTAGCACCCTCAGCACCATAGATCTTTTTCATCACCTCCATGCGCTGGGCAGGATCCAGATGAGCCAGCACAAAGGCCGAGGATTCAGTAAAAGAGCTTCCAATTCCATCAATTGTCTGTTTCACGCTGTCAGGAAAGACTTGCAGGACAACACCCTTAGCCACTCCATTCGTGAAATTGACATTCTTCTGCACTTCGAGTTTGCTTCCGCTGGCAGAGGTCAGCAGGATCTCAGATGTGGAATTCAGATCTCCTGAAGATATGACATCCATGATTTCCGGCTTGGCTCCACAACCCACAATGAGAGGAACCCCAATCAAAATGCTTATAATGCTAGCATAACTATGTGTTTTCATAAGGTATATAATTCCCTCTAATTTTTAACTCTCAGCGCTATCGGCTGCGGCGACTTTTCCCCGACGACTTTCAAGTTGTTCGCGAATATCGTAGGCTTTTTGCTCTGTTAGCTTGTAGGTGGAGATGATCCAGAGTGCGATCAGCGAGGTCACCAGCGGAATACCGACATCAAACACTCGGATCAGGAAAAGTGTACGCTCACCCTGGGCTGCACCCAGGGCCACATCAAATCCGGACACCTTCAGGAGGACACCCGTAAGTAAACCAGCCAGAGCCATGCCCACTTTTACCATCCACCAGTAGATGGCACCAAAAACGCCTTCTCGACGCTTATGTGTTTCAAGTTCATCGTAATCACACACGTCAGATATCATTGAACCCATCAGTGTGAACAGGGATCCGGTCCCAAAGGCAACAAACGGTGCAGCGTAGAGCAGCCAATAAGGATAGTCAGGATTGTACCCGACCCATTTGATGGCGTATCCCAGAATGGAAAGTGAAATTGTCAGGAGGAAGGTTTTACGTTTCCCAATTTTAGTGGCGATCCAGCCGGTGAGGGGTATGACTCCCAGAGTGGCAATGGAGGTCAGCATACCGAACCAGCCCATGAGCTTCCCTGCATCACCATCATTTCCGCCAAACAAATAGTAGATCATGACGTAGATCGAAAAGGACATACCAAGCTGGAAGCCGTTGAACACCAGAAAGGTAGCACCACATAATTTTACAAAAGGACTGCATTTGAAAGTGGTAACAATTCCCGCAAAGAATTCCTTCATATTGGCGGAAAAGTTTTTGCCCTCGTTCTGAACAGGTTCCAGGGTTTGTCGTTCCTTGAGAAAGATGGCAGGAATCACTCCAAAGATCGCAACGATCGCACCGACAGCGATGGCCAGGGTCCGGGCACCATGGACAGTGTCTCTGAACAATTCGCTGGACATGATGGCATAAAACCAGGGCACCCCGAGCCAGGCTAATTGTCCAACGGTGTTGGCAAAGGCGTGCAGGCGTGTACGCTCATGATAATCAGGGGTCATCTCATAGCCAAAGGCTACAAAAGGCGTTGCATAGACGGTATAGGCCAGGAAGAATAGAATTGACATGGCCATGAAATACCAGAAATAGGTCACAAAGAAGGTCTGGCTCTTGCGCAGTTTGAGTGCATGTACGGTGGCTGTCCCACTGCCTTCCAGTCCGGAAAGAACCAGGGTAATATCCTTGATCGAGTTCATATCCAGAACATGGTTTCCAGTCTGATCTCCCATGGAAGCGCTCTGAGCGAGATCAGCCAGCTGAAATTTGTAAAGATTGCCCGCTTCATCTTCGGACATTTTTTCATTAAGCTCAATCGTGTATGACTCACCTTCAGCACCACTGACTGAAGCCGCCTCATTGAAAATGACTGTGAATGTCTCATATTTTGGGATGTCGGCATTGATCTCGATCTGTGGAAATCCATCAAGATCGGTAGCCAGGGAAGTGCTTCCATCCTGACCCAGTGATTTTGGTCCATAAAATACAAATCTGGCATCTGATGACATATCCTGACCATAGTCAAGGACCACACCACCGGCATCATTGAATTGAGCCTCTGAGGCTTCTGTGACCACGGTTTGATGCTGTTTGATAGGCGTTTTGTTCAAGATGTTGATGTATCCTGAAGGCAGTTGCCACATCAAGGCAAAGATGATTCCTGCCAGAATGGCACCGACAAATATAAAGGGACGCCGTCTACCCCAACGTGTCCGGGTATTATCGGAGATATAGCCCAGCATGGGATCTGAGATCGCATCAAAAATTCTGGGTATCGCTCCAATGAGTCCCACCCATAATACATCCATTCCCAGACCTAAATTGAGGATAACCACCATGGCAGGTAGGGCTGCTGCCTGAAGGTTATTTACCAGCATACCTACTGCGTAGGCGGATTTCTGTTTTAGCGAAATTCGATCTTGCGGTGCAGTTTTGTAATGTGTTTTTGCACTCATGTGCGAGACTCCTTCATTGCTCAGTTCTAAAGCGAATAATCCATCATATATTTTTTTTGAACGAATACATTACCATCAATTATTAGTGAACTCCTCCGCTTCAAAATGCTGGCTCACGACGATAAAATCCAGGTTCTGCAAACACGCCTTCCAGCGCCAGGGTAGCGGCACCAATGCTTTCAGCCTGGTCTCCAAGTTTGCTGATCAGGATCTCCGTATTGGGAACGGATCCCACAATGGAGCAGGCATTGATCTTTTCCTGTACAGGGGTCAATAATTGTGTCTGAAGCACAACCATGGCACCACCGAGGATGACTCGGCGGGGATTCATCATATTGATCCAACCAGTGATTGCATAGCTGAGATATTCCGTAATTTCAGCATAAAGCTTTAGGGCAAGTCCATCCTGCTTACCAGCGGCAGACTCTATGGTCTCAAGGTTTGGTTTCCCACCAACCAGTGGGCTATGTGGAAAATCAGCAGCCAATTCTTTTATGCGGCCCAGCATGGCTTTCCCACCAACTTTTGTAACGAGACAGCCCTTTAATCCACATTCACATTCAATGTTGCTACCACCTACTGGCATATGACCCATTTCACCGGCAATACCCGTTGAACCCCGGTAAACTTCGCCGTTAAGTACAAAACCAGCACCCAGACCATATCCAATCTTCAAATAAGTCAAGTCTTCCACACCGATACCCGCTCCCCACCGATATTCGGCCAGAGCCCCAAGGTTGGCATCATTGTCTACATAGACAGGAACACCATAATGTCTGTGTAGAATCTCAAGCTCATTTTTACCACGCCAGGTAGGAATGACCACTTCTGAAACCCATTCGGGGTGATCAGGATCCACGGGACTGGGAAGGGCGACCCCAATGCTCAATAGACGATCTGATCCATCTTTGACCTGGGCGAGACAAGCATCACATAGTTCAAATACAAGACTTCTCGTCCCTTCAGGGTCAGAACGCACTGAATAGCTACGTTTCTCAAATGCCTGGAGCTCACCGCCAAGATTCAGAAGAGATGCGGACACATGGGTAGCTCCAATGTCAACACCAAGGATAAGCTTGTGATCATTCTGAAACTCCAGGACGATCGGTTTGCGACCTCCACTGGAGACACCCGCTCCGACTTCCTTAACAAAGCCAGTATGGAGCAGATCGCGGATGACCTCGCTGACCGTGGAGCGGGAGAGACCAATTTGTCGGGCAATTTCCGCCCGGGAAATTTGATGTTCGCGCCAGATCAAATGTAGTACTGAGTCTGCCAGAGGTCTGGCTTCCCAACGATCTGTTTTGCTGTATCCAAAAAAATCAGGCTGGATATAGCCCACGCCTGATTCAGAAGGTTTCTGTTCCACCCTGTTGGTCATGGAGCCAGGGTCTCAGATGATCGTGGTTCTGTAGAAAGCGAATCTATCATACTGGTTTTGATATTTGAAAATTGAGCTGCAAGGGAAACTGTATCCGCATAGGAATGAAGAGGATCAAGATGATGGATCACCTCTAGGACCTCGTAGGCTTTCCGCGGCCGCAATTTATATCGGTAGCTCTCAGGAAGAGGTTCTTTGGCGCAGACACCAAACCATTCCTCATTCATATTATTCACACCAGGTTTAAAATCATGAATATAGCCACCATTGGACCAGGCAGCATGTGTATCATGGGTCTCCAGCTTGTCATCAGGTCCAGCTTTCCACCAGCCATCGGCAAATTGAAATGTACAGCCTCCCAGCGAATTCCCGATACGTCCCTGACCCCTGGCTTGCAGATAGATCTCGCGCCAGTTTTCGAAGAGATAGGCAGCCTGGGCTTCTTCATCTTCCCGCATCTCAATAGAATGATATGCATCAGCGCCAAATTCAGTGAAGAGGAGGGGGAGTCCCAATTTATCGTGGACCACCTGGAACAGGTCTCCAAATGACTTGCCGCGATATGCGTTGACACCAAAAATATCTAAGCTTTCAATCTCTTCACCAATGAGTTTAATGAATTGGGTGTCCCCATTGGCAATGGCGACGGGTCGCCTATTGTCACGAATATGAATAGTGTTTATGACTTCATTGAAAAGAGAGTATAGTGCCCTGGCCTGTTGGTGATCGGTTTTTTCGGCATCTGGAATATTCTTAGTAGCAGCCGATTTCCAGGCGAGACCATAATTATTCTCATTTCCCAGGAGCCAGATGAGAACACCGGGGACATAGCGAAAATCTTCAATCATTGAGATGACGCTTTCCCGAACTGCCTCTCTGGTTGCAGGATCGGAATAGTCAACATTGGCAACCCACTCACCCTTTACTTCGATGCCATAGCGGGCGAAGGGATGATTCAGAATAGTAAATATGCCATAGGTTTCATAAATGTATTTGACCCAGCGGGGGGGGACACCGACATACTGGCGAATCGTATTGACTCCCATGGTTTTCAGGGATGTCATTTCATCACCAAGAACGGAAATTATGAATTCGTCGGGTTGGTCCCATAGATCAAAACTGTAGTTGGTCCCAATGGGGTAGTAGTCCCAATTCATTCCATTTATAAAATAATCCTGGTCATCTACAGTGAGCTTCTGACCCGTGCTGTCGGCGGCAATTTTAACATAGGCAACATGATCTACCGAGCATGCTGAGGTAAATAGAGTAGCGAGTATTATAAGAACAAAAACAAGCACCTTCGGAATTGAGCCGATCGACTTGTTGTGCTCTGAATACATATGTACTCCTTCAGTGTGGACAATGGTCAGCTCTCGAACATATTAGCTGGTGAATGTCAATCTCACATTAGCTGGACGTCCCACTCAAGTTTGTAGCCGTTTAAGTGGTACGAATCAGCGTGATCATTCAGTTATCAATGATATTTCAATACTTTGTTCGATAACCGTACAAAGTATTTTGATTCATAGAGGCAAGTCAAGAAGATTGTTTGGGTTATTTCAAAACTTCTGCCACAGCAACTGGCAGATCCTACTATTATTCTGGTGTGATTGCGCTGGCAGGATGTTGAGATGGCAGGATACCCGGAGTCTCAATAACACTCATCAATTTCCATTTGCCGCCAAAGAATCTGACCGAAAATGTGAGCCCCATGGCGACGATAAAAAGGGCACAGAATGTCCAGGGTAAATACAGACCTGCGCCAAAAATATCCACGGCGATATAGGTGGGAATAATAAGGACAAAAATGGAAAGTATGGTGGTCACTATCATGACAAAATGTGTATCCCCAGCTCCTTTGATCGCCGAGGAGTAAAGAATACTCAGGGTATCAAATATGGCATAGACCGCCACAAAGCGAAGTAAGATGACTGCCATATCGAAGGTATCTTCTGATGCCCCAAAAGGCGCGACAAATAAATGGGGAATCGCGACGTAGAGGAACGTGCAAAAGCCAATATAGACCATTCCCAATTGAACACCTGAATTGGCTGCAAAATGCGCCAGGTCAGGCTTACCGGCGCCTATGTTCTGACCGACCATCATGGATATTGCAATCCCCAACCCAAACATGGGCATAAATGCCAGGCTATTAATGTTGATGGCAATATTCGTAGCTGCCAACTCCATTTGCCCGATCCTGCCCAGAATCAGAATGAATCCAGTAAATCCCATGATCTCAAGGAAAAAGTGACCGCCACTGGGTAGACCGTATTTAAGGAATCTTTTTACGAAATTAAGGTCCCATCCAAATGAGGAAAGGACACGAAACCGCTTTTCATTCGCAGGTCTGAAGATCAAAATGAGATAGAGAGCAATTGAGGTAAAACCTGCAATGATGGTTGCCAGAGCAGCGCCAGCAATACCCATTTCAGGGAAAATACCGATCCCAAAAATAAGCAGATAGTCCAGGATGAGATTTGTAGTTGTGGTAAATAGATTCACCCACATGACTGGCCAATTCCGTCCTTGTCCAGTAAAGAATCCTGCAAATGCCGAAGATAGAATAGGCCCCAGTCCACCAAAGCAGAGGATCCTGAAATAAGTACTCTCCATGACTTGCAACTTGTCACTGTGCCCAATTAAACGGAATAGATCGCTTGAAAATGGTGCGATGAGTAAGAGCATCAAAGCACCGAACACGGATAAATAAAAGCTGTGCCAGAGCACGGTGCCAACCTTGTGATCCTCACTGGCGCCAACATACTGCGAGACAAAGGTGCCGGCATAACTTGATGTGCCAACGAAGAGACAGATGATGGCAAAGTTTAAAATTCCTGCTGGCATAGCTGCAGCCAGAGCCTCTTCGGAATGCCAGCTCAGGAACATACGATCCACAAATTGCTGGATAGACCAGGATCCCGTGCTAAGAATCAATGGAAATGCCACCACCAGGATGTGACGATATCCGAATTCTGCATTCCACCGATTCTTTGTAAAATTAAGCAACGCTTGGATCTCCTAATTCAATTACTTCGGTACTGAGAAACTGATCACCAGACTCCCGAGCAACTGCAGGTATCATACTAAACGGATAGGGATGATTAACGAAGTTTAAAATGAACCAGTTTTAACTATGCATATGAGTTGTTCTCATTATTTTAGCGACATAATTATAGCATGGGTAGGTAGAAAATAGAATTTCAAGCTGAAATATTACGTGAATTGATTCATAAAATCATTGCGAATGATATCAGTGCTTCCGAGCTGAATCGATTTGTGGCTTTCTGCCAGGCCGTATCGAAAACCAGCTTGATCCACGAAATGCAATTGGGTCGTCTCAATCTTGATCAATCCCTTTCCAGTCAAAACCAGTTGGACGATTTTGCCATCGACTGTATTGGGGATCTCTTCGCCCGGAACGAGTCTGGTGAATTGTATCTGATCAAAAGGGTGTTTGAGTCAAAAATTGACATAATCAATGCGTCACCCCAATCTGTTGTTATCCAGTTGAGAAAACTGATCTGCTCCCGTGTGCATCAGTCGCTCATCTCCCATTTTAGCCGGGTCGATCAGGGGGGCTGGAAGATAT
>CAZVSF010000087.1:0-11740 GCA_964630195.1 uncultured Lentisphaeria bacterium | reverse complement strand
AAACAGAATCTTTTGATTGATATCAGCGGAGAAAGCCATAGAGGTTACAAGCAATCCAAAAATTAGATTTCGCATGGTATCTCCGAGCATCCATTTGTTTGTTCTGGCTGTAGATTCACGCCCGCTGACAGAGGGACAGTGATTTATCTATAATAGATAAAATATTCTAATCAGTTTATTGTTCAATATACTGGTAGTATCTGCAGGATAAATTATAATTTGGTATTGGCGAAAAAGTAATTGGCAATTAGCCCTGCAATAGGCGGAAAGATCAATGTTGAAGCCAACCGAATGAGCGTAAATTTCCAGCCCAATATACCCACCTCCATGGGGATACGACTTACTGCCCAGAGTGACCATCCCGTCAGAAAGGCCACCATTGTTCCGATATTTGCCCCGGAATTCAGCAGCCCTGCCACAATAGGCAGGCTCACAAAAGGACCTCCAGGGGCTAAACCGCCTGCAAAAGATCCTACCAGGATTCCCCGAAAACCTGATTCCGCACCGATCCATTTTGAAAGCAGCTCTTTTGGTAAAAGGATGGGAACCATGCCAGCAATGACAAAGGCAAACAGCAAAAGAGGTATAATCTGCACAAACATGGCAAAGGCGGATCGCAGACCGACAAGATGTTCTCCTTCACCCCTGTTGAATCCAATGAACAATAGCGTCATGGCAAGTATGCCCATGATAATGGTTGGGACTAACATATTATTCCTTTTGACTGCGGGTTTACTGCTTTTTCCTGACAAGGTGTCGTTGCCCACTGTTTTACTCATCTAAGGAGAATCACTTTTCTTGATGTTGATTTTCCGTTGGCTTTTAACAGGGCAAAATATTGTCCACTGGGAGCTGGCTTGGACGCATTATTCAGGCCATCCCAAAGCATTTCATGTGAACCGGCTCCGGCTTCCCCATCTTGCAGTGTTCGCACCTCTTTTCCTGAAAGGTCAAGAATCTTGAGGGATACCAGGGCGGGCTCATAAAGACTGTAGGAAAGGGTTGTTTGTGGATTGAATGGGTTGGGAAAGTTTTGGTTTAGCACCATGTCAGCAGGTATCAGGGGTCGTGTTTCTGCCAGACCAACCGTCAATTCTTCAATGGAAAAGCTGGCAAAACGTACGGATTCATCTCGTAAATGTTCGGGATGATTGAGACTTCGATAGATACCCCATTTGGGCCGGATGAAATCATTGTCAGCGCGGATGGTCATCATGTTATCGTTGCTGTATGACAGAATTACTGTTCCGTCACTGACCCGGCGAATCTCCATGGAATAGCTGCCGTTAACACCCACCGTGATGATCTCGGTACAGGTGACCCAGACACCCTCGAACAGGCTTAAGGGTACCGTGACCACATTGGTCGTGTTATCATGTTTCAGCTCCATTCTGTTGGGGCTGGCTTTTCTGGGGGTCAGGGTAAAAATTGGCATGCCATCGTCCCCACCCACAGCCTTGATCTGATGAATATGGGTGAAACTGGTAGACGGCTGAAAGCCTTCGGGTAGACGAAAATTCCAATGATATTCGATCCGTTCCCCCACCACGCCTTTCAAATTATCAGGCGACCCGCCATAGGTTTTGATCTCCACGCGCTGTCGATCAAAGTTGATGCAGCGGTCATTGTCAGGCGTCACATGGCTATGGAACTCGAAAACATATTGAAATAATTCACCATCCCATACTTCGGTGATGTGGCGTCCAAACTCGGGATGGACACACTCCGGGTTTTCAACCACACTGCCCCCTGGAGCCAGGACACTGTTGATCAATTCATAGGTATTGCCGGGTCCATCTGCATCAAGGGTGATCTGAGAATAGGTGAAAACTGGAATCAGAAAGAAAACAATTATTGAAAATAACCGCCTTTGCTTGCCATATCCCAGATGACCAGCGCGGCGATAGCCAGGATGATAGCGCCATAAAGGGCGGATTGAAAATAGGTGAAGATGGCCATGAGAAGCAGGACGACAGCGCGGACGCGATTCCCCTTGCGTCCTCCCGTTGCAATGCGGCACTGTACGGCGGAATAGTAAAAGACCCCTGCAATGACCAGGCAAAACAGAGATCCGACCCATTGCAATCCTGAGGTGTCAGGATTGCCCCAGATCAGAAAGACAATCCACAGGATTATACCCGCTATAAAACTGATAGCGGGAATGAATAATTTATGTTTGGACATGTCTTAACCCCCTTGTATTTAATTAATAGCGTTCATCCATGATCACCATGGTGCCCTCGGCCTGGAACGCCTCAAAATATTTACCCCAATCCCCGGGGTTCACCTCGTTTTCTGTGCACAGCCAGTGGCTGACAGCGTGAGAACGATACATAGAATCGAAAGAAGTGGCCGTCTCATTTTAGCCCTGTCCTCAAAGCTTGATTTTTTAGTGTGTCAATGATAGATATTTTCCTCTCTATGCTACATGTTAGACAGGGTTTTCCCACTAAACCTGCATTTCTCAAAGAGGGGACATTCCCCGCATTTTGGATTTGACCGTTTACACAGTGTGCGACCATGATTTTGCAATAGCAGATGAGCTTCTTGAAAAAAGGTAAGATCAGATCCCAGTCCTGCACCCAGATCTTTGGCCGCATGATACATTCTCGCATAGGATTTGTTGTCCGCGATAATACCAAGACGGACCAGCGTTCTCAGACCATTCGACTCAAGGGTAAAAACAGGCAGAAGTTCCGAGAACAGCATAATTTTATCAGCTCCAGGCTCACCAATTCCAGGAAATGCCCGTAAGGCTTTTTTCGCTGAAGCTGTTGGACCGCTAAGGATTGAATGAAGATCGCCTCCAAACTTATCGAGGAGGATCGAAGCACATTTTTTCAGCTTGGATGCAAACGCCGCTTTCAGAATACCGTGGGCGGTTATTTTTTCCAGAGTTTGACGCGAAACTGCCAGAAGGTCTTCGGGTGAAAAACCAACATTCTGCCCCAGCTCTTCAAACGCTTTTCTTCTGCGGGATGGATTTGAAAGATAGGCCACATTTTCCAGAAGGACTAGCTCGAAGGGATCATTTGTTGGCATTGGCTCGAGATCATTATCGAACTTTTTTAGGGTAGCGAGGGCTTCTCGCAATTGTTCAACACGATCTTTTTTGGTTTCAGTATTCATTAGCCCCCCCGATCATTTGGGGTTCAAACATTCGATGTCGGACGTTACTCACTTTTGTTCTTTTCATCCCATAGCATGGGCTCCCAAAGCTCGACCTTGTTCCCATCGGGGTCCATGATCCAGGCGAACTTCCCGTTTTCATGTGATTCTGGTCCACTGAGTATGTTGACACCGCCCTCGCGTAGTTGTGTCAGCATTTCATCGAGGTTGTCGACCCGATAATTGATCATAAAGGGAGCCTCGCTGGGGCTAAACCACTCGCTGTCAGTTTCTGCAAGATGCCAGACTGTGAGACCGCCATCATCGGCCTTATCCTCTGGCCATCGGAGGACGGCACCCCCAAAATCTTCAAGGGCCATCCCGAGGTGTTTCTGATACCACGCCGCCAGTGCCACATGATCACCCCGACTCTTTAAAAAGACGCCCCCGATTCCAGTTATCTTTGCCATTACATCCTCCTATTGGTGAACCCCCTTAATCATTGATCAATCTATATTTGGAAAATCAGGATGGAAACCTTTGTATCCTTGAGACTTATCAACGCTTTGGACTTTAAGAACTTACTTATCGAGTTGAAACACAGCATAATTTGGAACGGGCCAATAAAGACGATTACTTTTCTTTGGGGCTCCAGCGGGCGGCATCTATGATTGACCAAAGATGAATGATCCAACCCATGAAGATGAACCATAGAACAACGGCCGATACAAATTGAATGATAGCAATTCCCAGTCGACCCTGAAGTAATTGTCCCAGGCCCGGGATAAATAAACTCACCAGGGCGGCTAATACATTTCCACCCGATCCCTGTCCTGCCATGTTTTCCTCCTTATTTTTGCTAGATCAGTCGAAACTCAAGATTTAAGAGTAGAATCTCAGATATTAGCTCCGGAGCTGATCAAAGTGTTTCAAAACCCTTAAGGCTCTCAATGTATTCCAACGGCTTGGACCACCCATTTTTTCCATGTCAAAGTGTGTTTGTCCAGGATGTTTTGCCTGTACAGGCCAGCTACCATCTTTCAATCTTTTCTTTTTTAGGATATCAATAGCGTCTTGCATCCTGGCGTCATATCCAATCTCAGCTGTCTGGAAATGATCCAGCGCTCGCAGGATGTCATACTTCCAGCGGGAAGGAAAAGAAAGCATGAGCATTTTCTTGTCCATGATCTCCCCGCTTCGATGTGATCTAAATAGTTTGTGCGCCAACAAAAAGTCCAGCGATTCTTTGGCAATGTTCTTCATGACATCACCCTGATAGGTATAGCCATTTTTCAAGTACTCATGGATTCCTTCCATGACGGAGAGTGTCGAATGGACTGAGCTGTGCGCCGCTCCCCTGAAATTGGAATTGCAGTTGAAGCCACCATCCCTCATGTGTTCAACGCGTAAAAAATCTATGATGGAGCATAAGCTTTCCTGGGGCATTTTAAAGTAGCTTGCATAGTTCAAAAACATGCCATTGACGCAAACATCGCACTTTTGCTCCGCTCCAAATGGAGATATCCCCCCGTCAGGTCCTTTCAGGGTGTCCAGTACCTGTTTGATGGCGTCTTGAATGGACCGATTGTTTTGAGAAATGCCCAGATTTTTCATATCCAGGATACTGTAATGCGTTGAGATCCATTTGGGTTGATAAAAGCGTTGACCCCAATGTCCCTCGGGCTTTTGAAAACTGAGAAATTTTGCGCCCCAGCCCTCGTGTGCGATCCGTTCTCTCAGGGATGTATCTTCATGACCCAACAGATCACGGTGTACTTGATACTGAATAGCCACATCGCCTTCCAGAAGCCATTCTATGAGACTTTCCATATCAATCTCCCTGCTGGTCATCGACAGATTTGTTGTATATATACCATTTTATTACAGCCTGGTATTTGCTAGCAACCCTTGTCAAATACGACCCGCCACTCCCCATCATCATCCAGTCTCCAGATCGAATTGAAGCGGCCAAAGTCTTCTCCAGCGGGGCCAATGACAGGTCCTGAAGTAAGCGCCAGACGACCTGACTCGAGCACTTCAACAACATCGGGATGCCATGAAAAAGGAGCATCCTCACCTCCAAACCAGGGACTCCATGCTTCTACGATCGCCGTATCGCCAACAACAGGTGTATTGTCATTAAAAAAAATGGCTTCTGGCGAAAGAAAGGTCTGAAAGGCTTTTACATCGCGATCAGCCATGGATTTGGCAAATGCAATCTCGCGGTTTTCTACGGTCTGCTCGATTCCAGCGGTGGGCTTATCTGGAGTGGGTGAACACTCATCCAGGACTGATGAAACAAGAAGCATCATAAGCACCACCCTGACATCCAATTTTTTATAAAACATGCGATGTTTCCTTTGATTTTGTTATGCATGGATTGTTCCTGAATACATTCAGCCACTTTGCGCTAAGGTCTGGTCTCGAGAATACGGGGTAATATGTTTTAGATTCTGACATTCAACAAGCCCTCAAATATTTAGACAGCTTCGGGAGGCGGGTTGTGACACTTCCAGTGCGTTTTAATGAATTCAACCATGGAACAAGTTTCAAGTTTCGAATTTCAAACCCTCCATTAAATTGATTTTCTATGCGACACGATGCCCTCATATCCAGCCTTAAAGGTGTTGGCACCCGAAAAGTGGAAGCCCTCAACGAAGCTGGTCTGTTTACGGTAAGCGACCTCCTCGGGCATTTTCCTCGACGCTATCTGGATCGCTCCACAGTCTCCTATACTACTGACCTGCAAAAAGATAAACAGGCCACCATTGTGGGTAAAGTCACCGGCACCCGAATGCGTCGTGGTCGCAAGCGCTCCTACTTTGAAATGGTGGTGGCCGATGAGCGGGGCTTTCTCAAATGCCGCTGGTTCAATGGAGCCCACTGGATCCAGAAACGCTTTAAAAAAGGGGATATGGTAGCTGTCAGCGGTAAGATAGATTTCTATGGTGGCTTTCAAATGGTCCACCCCGACTTTGATATTCTCAATGAAGAAGGCACCAACCCCATTAATACAGGGATTGTGGTACCCCTCTACCCCTCCGGGCAAAAACTTCAGGCTGTAGGTCTGGATAGTCGGGGATTTCGAAGACTCCTGCGACCCCTGGTGGAGGGAATTGAAACCAGGATCAAAGATTTTCTCCCCCAGGACATGCTGACTGAAAACGAGCTTATGGATCTGGGAGATGCCATCAGGGATATTCATTTTCCGGAGGACATGGACAGCCTGAAAAAGGCCCAGGCCCGCCTTAAATTTAACGAGTTGTTTCTCATGCAACTTTTGCTAGCCATCCGGCGTCAGAGCATTGTGGAAAAAGTCAAAGCCAATCGCTTCTCCGATTTTGGGGAGTACCTGGAAACCCAGTACAAAAAATTGCCCTATGAACTCACCGGGGCTCAAAAGCGAGTGATGAATGAGATCTGGGAGGATCTGAAATCAGCCCACCCCATGAATCGACTCCTTCAGGGTGATGTGGGTTCGGGAAAAACGGTCATCAGTTTGCTGGCCACTGCCATCGCAGCCGGCAATGGGTATCAGTCCGCTATCATGGCACCAACAGAGATTCTGGCAGAGCAGCATTATAAGAATGCGCTCACATTTTTTGAGGGCACTCCCATTCGGGTGGTTCTACTTACTGGCTCTCAAACGGCAGCGCAGAAACGGGACCTGAGGAAGGCGCTGAAAGAGGGTTATTATCATGTGGCAATTGGTACCCATGCCCTGATCCAGGGCAAGGTTCATTTTAAAAGTCTGCAGTTGGTGGTTATTGATGAACAACACCGTTTTGGAGTCCTCCAGCGCGGTGAACTCCTGGAAAAAGCCACCGAAGCAGATGTCCTGGTGATGACAGCCACGCCGATTCCCCGCACGCTGTCCATGACCCTGTTTGGTGATCTGGCTGTGTCAATCATTGATGAAATGCCGGCGGGTCGTCAGAAAATAATCACGCGGAAAGTAGACATTCACGCCCTGCCGAAAGTCTATGGCTTTATTGAAGACGAGCTCAAATCGGGCAGGCAGGCCTTTGTGGTCTATCCACTCATCGAAGAATCGGAAAAAATAGATCTTGAAGCCGCTACAGAAGGTTTTGAAAAACTCCAGCATCGTTTCAAAGGCTTCAAGGCAGCATTGCTTCATGGCCGGATGAAGGCTGAAGAAAAAGATAGTATCATGCAGGCTTTTTCCCGCAATGAGATCCAACTGCTGGTCAGTACCACCGTTATTGAGGTAGGGATCGATATTCCCAATGCCACAGTGATGATGATCGAAAACGCCGAGCGTTTTGGTCTGGCGCAACTGCATCAACTGAGAGGACGTATTGGGCGCGGGGAGCATCGCGGCGTTTGTGTGTTGGTCCATCGGAATATGAATGCGGACTCTCTGGATCGTCTGGCCATTATGGTTGAGACCACCGACGGGTTCAGGATCGCTGAGGAGGATCTAAGGCTAAGGGGTGCCGGGGATATTTTTGGAACGAGACAGTCAGGTTTACCGGCTCTGAAAATTGCCAACATCCTTTACGATAGAGATATTTTGAAACAGGCCAGGAAGGCAGCTTTTACACTGATCGATGATGACCCTCACTTACGAAAAGGTCCCCATGATGATCTGAGACAGATCGTGTTGGACAGATACGCCAGCTTTTCTGATCTGGCTGGGATTGGTTAGTTAGAAAACACCTCTCGCTGAGAGCGCAGAGACGCTGAGTTCGAAGGATAGTAAGGGTTACCTCGCTCTGGTGAACTGGCTTCGTCACTACAATCCTTGCAAAAACGGACACCAGGGGTTGCCTGTTAGGTCCGAACTCTGCACTCGGGGGTTTGATGCAAAGCACACCTGCTAATTCTGGCTAAGGATTTTTAATTCCCAGGGTTATCTTTTTCGAAATCAGGTAGCAGGGGATTGCTCATGTTTGAATGGACCAGGGACATGTCTATTGATAATGGTTTTATTGATGAAGACCATAAAAAGCTTATTGATATCGCGAACCACGTGGAACAGCTGAATCATCCCAACCGTGATGCTGAGGAGCTCAAGCTGGTCATTCGGGAGCTCTATGACTATGTTAAATACCACTTCCATAGAGAAGAAGTATTTATGGAAGAGGTCCAATATCCAGGAGCCGAAGCGCACCACGAAAAACATGAAGCCATCGTCAGGGATATGAACCACTACCTGACCGCCTCCCACCACATGAATGAAATGTTGGAAAATTTTCGCAACCTCTTGAACAAGTGGGTGTTGCACCATATAATGTCTGAAGACATCCAGCTTCATGATTTTATGGCGTCCAGACAACCGCCCCAATAATCACCAAGTCTCAAGGAAGTATATATGAAACTGTCACAAGTGCTCCAGGCTGAGCTGGACAAACGAAACTTGTTGCTGGTTAAAGCCAGTGAGACAGAACATTTTGTGGATAAAGCTGATGATGTCAGCAATCCCTCGTGGCCAGAGTTCATGATGCATGATACGGTGGCCAATAGCAATTGGTATCCCATGCACGAGAAGTTTCCGGAGTTCCAGTTCGCTTTGGTCCAGAAAGAAACCGGGAAGTGGATCGCTGTTGGTAATAGCATTCCCGTTCATTTTGAAGGTTCGCTTGAAGATTTACCTGATACTGGTTGGGATTGGGCGGTGCGCACCGGCATCGCCAGAGAAAAACCAGCCACACTCCTGTGTGCATTGGCTATTCAAATTCTACCGGACTTTCGGGGTGGTGGCTTGAGTACTGTGATGATCCAGCTCATGCGGGAGATCGGGAAAGCAAATGGTCTGGATAAGCTGGTGGCGCCGGTGAGACCAAATAAAAAATGTGATTACCCTTTGATCCCCATGGAATTATATATTGAATGGACAAAAGACGATAAGCCTTTTGATCCCTGGCTGAGGGTTCACCTACGACTGGGTGCCCGCATCTTAAAAGTTTGTCCTGAAGCCATGGATATTAGTGGCACAATAGAGTCCTGGGAAAACTGGACCGGGTTACACTTTCAGTCCAGTGGGGATTACATTGTGCCGGGCGCTTTGTCACCGGTCAAGATTGATGTTGATAATGATCTTGGTGTGTATATTGAAGCGAATGTCTGGATGCTTCACGGCTAGAACGACTAAAAAAGAATTGTAGATATGATTAAAATAGAAAACCTTTCCAAACAATTTTCCACCACGCTGGCGGTAAATAATCTGAATTTGCATATTGAAAAGGGCGAGCTGTTTAGTTTTCTGGGACCCAACGGTGCAGGCAAGACCACCACAATTAAAATGATGGTGGGTTTAATGACCCCTACATCAGGCGCTATTCATATGGGTGGCTTTAACGTGGAAAAAGAGCCTCAAAAAGCCAAGTTTATCACAGGATATGTG
The DNA here is from genome assembly GCA_964630195.1 of uncultured Lentisphaeria bacterium. Classification (GTDB taxonomy): domain Bacteria; phylum Fidelibacterota; class UBA8477; order UBA8477; family JABMPR01; genus JABMPR01. The sequence continues at coordinate 2,265 of CAZVSF010000087.1, read as the reverse complement.
CCTGATTCCGCGTTCTTATATCAGCATTTGTCCGGGTTGGAACTATTGATGATGGTGGGGCAGCTCTACTCCATGGAGAATAAAGCCATACAGAATAAAATGGAAAACCTCAGCGATCGTCTCGTGATGAAAGAATGGATCGGTGATCGTATCTCAGGGTATTCACAGGGAATGAAGCAGCGCCTGGCTTTTGCTTCAGCGTTTTTGCATAGTCCCGAGATCCTCATTATCGATGAACCCATGGTTGGGCTGGATCCCAAAACAGCTCGAATCGTCAAGGATATGCTCAAAGAGGCCTGCGAATCTGGGCTCACAGCATTTATTTCAACCCACAATCTGAATGTAGCAGAAGAGTTGTCGGATCGGATCGCTATAATTAACAGGGGCAAGCTGCTTGGATTGGGGACTCTGGATTCTTTTGAGTCGACTTCAGGAGAAGAGGAGAATCTGGAAGAACGCTTTTTGCGGATCGTTGCTGAAGAAGAGCTTGCGGAAGGCTATTCCAGTGAACACGAAGATCCCTCAATTTAATCCAGTGATCACAAGTTATATCGTGGAGACCCACTCATCATAACCCAGCAGGCACAACTCCTATTCCGTATCAAACGACAAAACCTCAAGGGTTTTCTCTCCGGCGTCTTCAAACAGAAGCGCCTTGAGATATTTGTTTCCAGTCTGATCGTTGGCGGGCTCATTATTGGTGGATATAAGCTCTTTGTCTCAGGAGGTAATTTTCTGCTGCGACAGGGAGAGCTGGGTGGTGTATTCCTGGACCGCCTGTTCTATCTGGGCTGGTCAATTATTTTTTATCTGCTGGTCTTGTCCAACCTGGTAACGGGTTTCTCGACCTTCTATCGCTCGCCTGAGGTCGCCTTTCTCATGACACTTCCCGTTGAGGATAAACAGATCTTCAGGATCAAATTTATTGAGAATCTGGTCTATAGTTCCTGGGCGATTCTCATCCTGGGAATTCCCCTGACGCTGGGCTATGGAGCGCTTCAGGGTCTTGCGGTCTGGCAATATGCCCTGGTCTTTATGACCGGGATTCTACCCTTCCTTTTTATTGCCACCGTATCTGCCAGCCTCTTGCTCATGCTGCTGGTCTTTCTGAGTCGATTTTTTAAGATGCGAACGGTCTTTATCTTTCTTGGCGTCCTTTTTACAGGGATTTTTTATCTCTATTTCAGCGTGAGTCAGCAGGATACCACATTGAACGGTAATCTGGGCAATTTCAGATCCCTGGGGCGTTATCTGGCCAATTTATCCAACACGTCTTTTCCATTTATTCCCAGTTACTGGCTAAGTCGCTTGTTTATGGGCAGCGCCATCCTGGCGGTTACAGAAAGAGTCTTTTTCTCAGCACTATTTCTAACAACGGCAGCCCTGGGCTGGGAGTTGATCAGCTGGATCGCAGGACGTTTTTATTTCCAGACCTATCAGATCATGGAGGGACAGGGACAGAAATCAAAACGGACTGATATGAGCAGGGTCTTCAGGTTCGGATGGGGCGGTCTGCGACCCCAGGTAAAAGCGATGGCTTCAAAGGACCTGGTCCAGTTTCTCAGAACCCCCCAACAGTGGGTACAGTTTTTACTTCTGGGGTTCTTTATCGCTGTATATCTGATCAATTTGTCCCGTGGTCAGCTCCGTTTTGACGAGTTATCTACTTTCTGGCGGACAACGATCTATATCTTCAATTTTGGATTTACCGGATTCATTCTGGCGGCACTGACAGCCCGCTTTGTTTACCCCATGATCAGCATGGAGGGTCGCAGTCTCTGGATTCTTCAAATGGCTCCCTTCTCAATGAAGCGAGTTTTTGTTGAAAAATTCTGGTTCGCCTTTTTTGTCCTGTTCACCCTGACAGAAGTTGTGGCTCTGACTTCCAATTTCTTTTTGGGTCAACGCATGGAGATATCGCTGCTGGCCAGCGGCTTTCTGTTCCTGACAAGTCTTGCCCTGATAAGTCTCTCTCTGGGGCTCGGGGCCGTCTATGCTCAGTTTAACGAGTCGAACCCCATGAAGATCAGTAGCGGGTATGGTGGCATTATTACGGTGGTTCTTAGTCTTATATACGTGGGCTTTTCAGTGACCTCACTGGTGCTGGTGATCAACCTGTATTTGAATCACGGATCTCATCTGGTCATTGGTCTTATTGTGGGCTTTGTCATTGTGCTCACGGTGCTGTATACCTGGCTGCCATTAAAATGGGGCGTCCGGGCCATTCGTTCTTACGAGCGTTAGATAGTCGAAAGTCTTAAAGTC
>CAZVSF010000086.1:0-11814 GCA_964630195.1 uncultured Lentisphaeria bacterium | reverse complement strand
CCTCTTTCTTTTGAGAAGCAACATTAAGGAAGTCCTGTAAAGCCCAGTAACCTACTGGCATTAAGACATTTTTAAGGTTAAGTTAATTAGTATTTGTCTAGATTAGGGAAAAGGTCAAATTAAAAGCTGGTTTGATTTCTGATGATGGATGTCAATTTGAGGGGCGGATAAGCAATATAGATGCGATATTATGAATTAATCGGATTGAAACGGGAGCCATTTTCAATGACTCCTGATCCTGAATTCTTCTTCGAATCAAAAGCCCATGGGGAGATTCTAAACCGTCTGGAAATTGCTCTGCGTCTCAATAGGGGACTATCCGTAATAATGGGTGGCATCGGCACCGGAAAAACAACCCTTTCAAGACTTCTGCTCAGTCGTTTTATAGACTTTGGGAAAGATTTTCAGTTTTACCTCATCATGGATCCAACCTGGGAAAATACACGTGAATTCCTGGTCTATCTCAAACGACTTTTTGGGTTGAGAGGGAGTTCATTGTATCAATCAGAAATGTTGAATCAACTTGAGAATTTCCTGATCGATACTGCCGTAAAGAAAGGCAAACAGATCGTTCTCATTATTGACGAGGGTCAAAAAATGGGGACGGAGCAAATAGAAGTTATCCGGACACTGCTTAATTTTGAGACCAATAGCCGAAAATTGATACAGGTGGTTATTTTTGCCCAACCAGAATTTAAGGAAGTAGTATCCGCCCACGAAAACTTCAAAGACCGGATCGCCTTTGGTGCCACCATCCCTGCCCTGGATCGAGAAGATACAGTTGCCTTTATCGATTATAGAATTAATGAAGCAGGGTATGAGGGGGATAAACCTTTATTCTCCCAGGAAGCCAAAGAAATGATCTTCCAGCATACTGGCGGCTACCCAAGAAAAATAGTGAACATGTGCCACCATCTCATTGTTGATATGCTGGTCTACAATAATAAGTCAGTCGATGGCTCAGCAGTTTTAAATCGTATAAATAGCGACGATAATAGCTATGCCGGCTGACGAAAAAGATTCTGCTGCAACCAACCGTCTGCTGGACCTGCTAAGATCTCAACAGACAGGAAAGTCCACCACAGAAGGGAATGCCAGCGGTACCGTTGATACTGATTCAAGTGGAGATGAATCACCAGCCCCACCCCAGGCTGAACCTGAAACTCCTGCAGTAAGTTCCAGCATCGTTCCAGATTCAATTGAGGATGAAGCCCCCCCAGCGAAGGAAGTATCAACCCCTGCCGCATCAGAGGCGATCAAGGCAAAACTGGGCAAGCTGGCTGTGACGAAATCTGAATCGGATGAGCAGAAATCAGCTGATGACCTCGCCAAAGAGAAACCCCCGAAGCAAAAGCAGAAAAAAGAAGAGATCATCAATGAGGGACCCCCAGAAGAGAATAAAACTTCTTCACCCACATCAGCTGAAATAAGAGCCAAACTAGGCAGTCTTAGCGCAAAAAAACCAGAGCCACAAGAGGTTGGAAGCCAACCAGAGGACATTGCAGACGACGCTAAAGTTGCCCAGGGCGTGGCTGCCGACCTGATGGACAGCTCTGCTCCACTCCCAGAGAATCAAAGGGAAGAGAGCGAAGAAGAAGCACCACCTGAAATTGATATCGAAGCTGATGCAGTGGTGCAGTTAATTAGCCCGGAGAATTTTCTACCACACAAAGATGTTCCCAGCCCAAATAAAGTGATTGACTTGTTGTATGAGTTTAGCAATTGGGCATTTGGGGTACGCAAAAAAATAACATTTCAGGTTATGCCTGATTCGATCCGGGTTCTGATGACCATCTCTGCCGGAAATCGTAATGTAGTGACCGGAATGGATGAATACTCGATCCCCTTTGAAGCCGAAGATCAAAAAATTACGCATCGGGATGATCTCATCAAGTATATCCTTGATACAATTGATGTAAAAGTATGGAAGAAGGATACGATGTTCCGTATGTACTCTTCCTTTATTGAGACCCATACGAAAATATTTAAAGCGCCACCAGTAAAAGGAAAGGAAATCAACGAGCTGATCACCTGGACAGCCAAAAAGAATCTTCCATTCAGCAGCGAAAACATCAATATCGATCATATGATCCTTGACTCAGAGAAGGGTGAATTAAAGAAGAATGTGATAATTGGTGTCGGCAACAATGAGACCATTACCTATATGTCAGATCTCTTCAAGAAGAAGAAATTTGATCTCCAGAATATTACCACAATTCCTTTTCTTGACTGGGAAACATTTAACCATTGTTATCCCGATCGTCTGCGGGGCTGCATTGCCATTGTCCATATGAATCAAAATGAGACCACCATTACCATGGTGAAATCAGGTCGCATGGAGTTCACCAGGGAAATGGCAGTGGGTGTCAAGGACTATCAAAAGGCGCTGGTTCAGCGTGTGATGGTGGGCAATGACGCTGTCAACATCACTGAAGAAATGGCCAGAGACTACCTCATGCGTTTTGGTATCCCGGTAGATACGGATATTGACATCCCTGAAACCGGTATCAGTCTATACAAAATATCGATTTTCCTGCGGCCCATTGTTGAGCGCATGACCAGTGAAATCAATCGGTCCCTGGACTATTTCCGCAAGCAGGTTGCAGATGTGGAGTGTTCCGAGATATATCTTACCGGTCCAGGAGCGGCCATTCCAAACCTGGTGGAGGTGTTTGGAGAGCAGCTTGAGCGTCCCACCGAACATCTGAATCCCATGCGGCAGGGTGATTTTGAATTCTCTGACACCTTTGAATTGAATTATCAACTTATTCCCATTTTCTCAACAAATTTCGGTCTGGCGTTGAAGACTTCTGCAGGTATCAATCTATTACCACAGGCTCGCAAGCAGCATTTCCAATATAAGATATTTAATAAAATGGCCATGTTCATTACGGTTATCCTCCTGCCGATATATTTGCTCATGGGATACTTCACCTATATGGAACAGGGTGTTCTGGCAGAGAGTGTCGCCAATATGAAGACGCAATGGTTGAAGCTATCTGAACAGTCCCAGGAATATTTCACCATGCGTGATGATCTAAAATTTCTTGGCAGCTATTGGGATTTCCTGGAGAATGATAACATCAACTCTGAGAATCAGATGAAATTGCTAAAACTTATTTCTTCTGAAATTCCGGATAATATCAAAATTACTTCGCTGGTGTTCAGACCGGCAAGTTCTAAGGAAAGTGGATCTGTTATCAAGCAGGCTGCTTATGTAGACCGGATCGCTCTCAGTGGAATTGTCCTGGCGCATGCAGGAATCGCAGATATTCAGTTGACAAACTTCATCATGCGTCTTGAGAGTTTGAATATGTTCACAAATATAGATCGAGAGGGTACACCCAGCTCAGATGATACCAGATTATTGTTTACTCTAAAAATTGGAGTGGGCATAAAGTGAATCGAAATATCTTCTTTGGTACCATAGCTCTCTTGCTCCTGTCAACTGCAGGCTGGTTCTATTACACAGTTTCAATTGCCGGGTCCGAAATATCGGAATTGGAAGTTGAATTGGCAGGGTTGCACAATCGCTTTGATGAGTTGGCCAGCGTAACCGAGAGTTATGATGAATTCAAGATACGTTTTGAGGAAAAGGTTGCACAGTTTGATACTTTGAAGACCTTTATTCCGGCCAATCAGCAATATGCCTCTGTTCTGGAAGAAATTCGCCAGATTTCCGAACGTCACAAATTGCAAATACTTGCGCTTGAGCCCTCACTCAATGATACTTATCCTGCGCTATACACGGAGATGAAGATTCCCAAAAATCATGTGGAGTGTTATCCAGTTCAGATCAAATTTTATGGTGATTTCCTGACCATTGGCGCTTTCCTGGATGATCTGCTCGAGATGCCCCACCTGGTGAATATTGCAAATTTGAAACTCGAAACAGAGATGGAATATGGTGGTATGCTGACCTGTGAGTTGAATCTGTATAGCTATATTTTCATTGAGGGGAAGTAGCGCTTTGTTAAAGCAGTTTAATGCCCGTACAGCAATTTTGCTGGTAGCCCTGGTAGGTATCTCCATCTATGGTCTATTTGATGCTGGCATCATTGGCTCTGGTGACGGTGAGGTTGAAGCCTTCCTGGGGTTGACAAAGAGTAGCGCTTCCTCACCAACGACAGCCAAGGAAGCTGCAGAACTCAGAACGACAACGCCGTTAAGATCATTGGTTTGGAAGGGTGGCTGGGAATCTGATCCTTTCTTCTATGCTGAAGCTGAAACTACAAATGCCATAGGTGGTGGACTGCTTGGTTCATTATTGAGTAATATGGATGGAAGTGAGACACCCAGCCTCAATCTGACAGGAATCTCATGGGTAGGAAATGTTGGCATGGCTTTGATAAATGGAGATATATTGGAAGAGGGAGACCGGGTTTCAGGATACCAGATTACCAAGATCGCTTTTGACCATATTATTTTGAGAAAGGGAACCAGTATTGTAAAGGTCAGCATGAATGAGTAATAAATTTCGAAATATCATATTCCTAGCACTCCTTTCGAGCAGCGTGACATTGACAGGGGCGCCAAAGACCGTACTCAACTGGGTTTCTACTTTTGTTGCCAATGGTGAAGCTGGCTTGGAGATCTCTGTTTCCAACCGAGTCGATTTCAGAGAGAGTGTGGGACAATCTCCACCAAAGATCACGTTGACCTTCCCAAAAACAAGTTTGGCTCAAGATAATTTTACGCGAACCACCAATGTTTCGCCACTCATGCGCCTGGCGGTAAAAAAGAATCCACATGATGAAGATCAAGTGATCGTGGAAATGCTTTTTTCTAAAATTCCCCAATACACAACCCAGTGGCTGGGAGATGACCTACTCCTGGTATCATGGCCTGAGGTCAGGGAACGTAAAGCGCCTCGGAGGTCAAATCGACGGGCGGATCTACCCGGCACGGTGAGCATGAATTTTAAGGGGGCAGAACTCATTGACATACTGAGACTCCTGGCTGCCCAGCATAAGATCAATATTCTTACGGGTCCGGAAATAGAAGGTGAAGTCACGGTATCATTGAAAGATGTGGATCTGTGGACAGCACTTGATGGCATCCTGAAGGTGAATGGTTACGAATGGTTTCAGCAGGGAAATATTGTGGTTGTAAAGCCTGCTGGCGAGGACATGTTTGGTGAAACTGAAACCAGAGTTTATAAAATGAATTATGTGGATGCTTCCGCTGTTTCATCTGCAATCACCAGCGTCCTCAGCGAAAAAGGGCAAATTCAACTTTACTCACCTGTCATGGCTGGTTCAGCCGGTGGCGCAGGCGGTGCAGCCGGCGGGGGTGGTGAAGCTGGTGGCGGTGCTGGCGGGGGATTAGCCGCTGCTGCAGGAGCTCTCGGTGGTGCTGCAGGTGGTGGTGGCGCAACAGGAGGAGGCGCAGCAGCAGGGGGAGGTGCTGGTGGTGGTGCAGCCGGCGGTGGCACCTATGATCACCTCGTGGTCACTGATCTGACTCAAAATTTTACGAGGATCGAGGCTATTATTGCCGAACTGGATCAAAGGATCCCTCAGATCAATATTGCTGTAAAATTTATCGAGACCAAACTTTCCAATGAGGAGCGTCTTGGAATCAATTGGGATCTGAGAGCCAGTCTAACGGGTCCCAGTATTCAGGAGGATGCTGGAGCCGTTGAAAGCCTCATAGAAATTGGAACAACCCTTTTAAGTAGCGGGAATCAACTTCGCCTGGCAACCCTGAGTATCCCCGTATTTTCATCTCTCATGGAAATAATGGGATCAGACGCCGACACCAAGCTCCTCCAGGAGCCACAAGTCACAACTTTTGAGAATACCACTGCCCAAATTGGTATTGGCACCAATTATCCCGTACTGATTCCCGGTTCCGACGCAACTGCCTTTGGTTCTGAAACCTATCAATTTGAGGATGTGGATATACGTGTGGACCTCAACGTCACACCACGCATCAACGAAGAGAAATATGTGAGTTTGAATCTCACAGCAACCGTTCAAGCGCTGGTGGGATTTGCAGGTCCCAATTCAGATCGACCCATTGTTTCGGATAGATCGACAACCACAAGAGTTATGGTGGGCGATGGAGAAACATTGCTTATTGGTGGACTTATATTTGATCAGACCGATGAGTCTGTGGTTACACCACCCATCATTGGGAGTATTCCTTTCTTGAAGAAATTCTTCACGCATACCAGGACTTCCACGGAACAAAGAGAGCTCTTAATTTTTATTACGCCAAATATTATTAGTAAATAGGAAATGCTGCCATGGAACTGGAAATACTGGACTTGTTGATTTTCATGAGGGATTCCGGTGCCTCGGATCTTCATTTACATCCCTTCTCCAGACCCATCGTCAGGGTGGATGGTGAAATCAGGAAAACGGATATTGCCCCCATGCTTCCTGAGGATCTGCATCTCCTGATCTATGGCATCATGTCGGAGACGCAGCGGAAAACTTTTGAAGAAGATATGGAACTGGATTTTGCTGCTGATTTTAAAGGGATCGGACGGTTCCGCGTAAATGTATTCAAGAGCATACATGGTGACTCTGCTGTCCTCAGGGCTATCAATGAGAAAGTGTATTCATTTGAAGACCTTGGTCTGCCAGTTACGCTTAAGGATATGGCCAGGCAGGACAAGGGTCTCTTTTTGGTGACAGGCCCCACTGGCAGTGGAAAGTCGACAACGTTGAACACGATCATTGACTACATCAATCGCAACCAGAAAAGGCATATCATCACCATTGAAGATCCTGTCGAGTTTACCCATACAAGTCAATTGTCACAGATTACGCAGCGGGAAGTGGGTACCACAACCCGCGGTTTTGCACAAGCTCTGCGCAGTGCCTTGAGGGAAGATCCTGATGTGATCGTTGTAGGAGAGATGCGTGACCCGGAGACCACAGCGCTGGCAGTGACGGCGGCTGAAACCGGACACCTGGTATTCGGTACGCTCCACACGGTGAACACGACTAAAACGCTTGATCGTGTGATTGATCAGTTTCCTGCCAATCAACAGGATCAGATCCGAATCATGATAAGCGATACGATCGTGACGATCCTATCGCAAATGCTCCTCAAAAAGAAGGGAGGAGGACGGGTGGCTGCTTTCGAAGTTCTGACCGGAACCCCTGCAGTTGCGAACTTGATCCGTGAAGCGAAAACATTCCAGCTCCGGTCAATTTTACAAATGGGTGCAGCCCAGGGTATGATGACGCTGGAACAATCATTGGGTACTCTGGTAAAAGATGGTCTGGTGGATCTTGATGCAGCACTCCAAGTTGCCGCTTTCCCAGAGGACCTTGAAAAATTGGTAGGGAGTTAAGCATGTATTCCTTACAAGATCTACTGAGCGTGATGTCTGAGGCAGAAGCCTCTGATCTATATGTGTCCGTCGGCACTTACCCCATGGTGAAGATCTCAGGGGAGGTTTATCCCATTGAGAAGGAAAAACTGAGTGTGGAAAACCTGGAGAATCTCAAAAACGAGATGCTCAATGAAGATCAGCTCCATGAGTATTTGACTCAGAAAGAACTGGATTATACACTGAGCCTGGCGGGTATTGGTCGCTTCAGGGTCAATTTTTTCCGGCAGCGTGGTACTGACAGTTTTGTGGTGAGACAGATCGTATCAGAGATCAAGAGTTTGAGCGATCTGGATCTACCACCCATTCTCAGCGAATTGGCCTTGAAGGAACGCGGGCTTGTTCTCGTAGTAGGATCGACTGGCTCTGGTAAATCAACGACCCTTGCTGCCATGATCGATCATAGAAATGCCAACAAATCGGGTCATATACTTACCCTTGAAGATCCCATTGAATTCCTTCATCCCCATAAGAAAAGTCTGGTGAATCAGCGTGAAATCGGACACGATACACTTTCTTTTAATAAAGCTCTGAAATCTGCGCTTAGGGAAGCCCCATCCGTGCTTCTGGTGGGTGAGATCCGTGATCGTGAAGCCATGGAATCTGCCCTGAATTTCTCAGAGACCGGTCACCTCGTATTCAGTACACTGCATGCAACAAATACTTCGCAAACCATTGAAAGAATCCTTAGCTTTTACGATAGGGCAGAACAAGATCTGGCCCAAATGCAACTCAGTCAGAATCTGCTGGCCATCATTGCGCAGCGATTAATTCCCATGGAAAATGGAAAACTAACAGCTGCACTTGAAATACTGGTATCGACTTCCCGAATCAAGGATCTGATCCAAAAGGGAAGTATTGAGTTATTACCCCAGGCCATACGGTCCGGGAGTGGCGAGCATATGCAACTATTTGATCAAGCGCTATATAAATTGTATAAAGAGAAAAAAATAAGCGAAATGACAGCAATAGATTCAGCTGATTATCCAACGGACCTGAAATTAATGATCTCATCCACTGAAAAAAGAGAAGCCACGCAGGAAATCAATCTGCTGGATGATGATAAAGAATCACAAGAGGACGAATAATGGCTAAGAAACGTATTTTAATAGTTGATGATGAGAAATTCTTCATCGAACCAGTCAAGCGACTTTTGGAAGGTCTTGACTATGAGGTTTTTGAAGCTCTTGATGGCATTTCCGGATTATCAAAAGCCAGGGAAGTAAAACCAGACCTGATCATGCTGGATCTTATGCTACCGGGGATGAACGGCTACCAGGTGTGTCGTCTCTTAAAATTTGATGAGCAGTTCAGGGATATTCCTGTCATCATCGTATCTGCCAAAGATGGCGAAAGAGACCGTGAGGTCGGGACGCAAAGCGGGGCAGAATTATATCTGGTTAAACCGCTCAATTATCAGACATTTCCAGCTGAGTTGGAAGCCTTACTCTAGATCCAACCATGATCTCATTCTTTGTCATTCTTTTTGGCCTGCTCATTGGTAGCTTTATCAATGTCGTTATCTATCGTTTCCCCAGGGGAGAATCTCTGGCTTTTCCACCATCCCATTGTCCGGCATGTGATCACCATATCAAACCCTGGGAAAATATTCCACTTCTAAGCTATGTTTTCTTAGGGGGCAAATGTTCTTCATGCAAAACTTCTATTTCCGGGCGTTACCCCCTGGTAGAGGCTTTGACATCCCTGGTCTTTTACATCACCTATCTCAAATTTGGATTGACCTGGGATCTGCCGGTCTTCGCCTTATTTGGGGCTTTGCTCATAGCCATCGCATTTATTGATATTGACCATCTGATCATACCCGATTCCATGGTGATCATTGGCTTTCTTCCCGGGTTTTACCTCTGGCTCGGTGGCAATAGTCATATCCTGACCACTCAATTCTTTGGTTTTGTTGGCTTGGGTGGCCTGTTCTGGGCTATCAGATATTTTGGAGAGAAGGCTTTCAAGAAGGAAGCCATGGGCTTTGGTGATGTCAAATTCGCTGCCATGGCTGGCTGGGTCCTGGGCTGGGACATCGGCCTGGTATCCATGTTTCTGGCCTTTCTGTCTGCGACCCTGCTTTTCGCTGTTCTCATTCCAACCGGTGTTATTGATCGCAAACAGCAAGTACCTTTTGGTCCCTTTATCTGCATTGGAATATGGCTGGGACTGATTGGGGGACGTGAAATAATTGATTGGTATCTAACCTTTTTCCTCGGTGTTTAAATATTTATGGCTGGTGAGAAAAAACAATTAGGTCAATTACTCCTTGAAGCAGGTCTGATCACTGAATCACAGGTAAATGAGATTCTCGAATATCAGCGTGAACACAATCTCATGTTCGGTAAAGCCGTTGTCAGTATGGGAATGCTGCCTGAGACGGACCTGCTAAAAGTTCTTGGAGATCACCTTGGCTTACCCAGTCTTGATATAACCAAGTATGATATTCAGGATGAAGCTCTGAAACTGGTGAGCGAAGATTTTGCCCGTGAGCATGTGATTATCCCTCTATTTCTCATTGAAAATACACTGACCATAGCCACAGCTGATCCACTGAATATTGATGTCATCGATGAATTGACCCGAAACACGGGCATGGAGATCATGCTGGTGCTTTCCATTGAAATGGATATTGAGCGGTCCATCGACCTCTACTATAGATCAACCACCTCTCTCCTGGAGACAGAAGCAGCTGGTGATGATGTCAGAGTGGTTTCTCGTGAGATCCATGAAGATACTGAGATCGTCCAGGTTGTGGATATGCTCCTTTTTGAAGCTGTAAATATGGGCGCCAGTGATATTCATATCGAGCCCCGTAAAAATGATGCCCGCATCCGCTACCGCGTAGATGGTGTCCTGCAACAATACTATTCTATTCCAAAAGAATCAGTTTCACCCATGATCTCCAGATTAAAAATTCTGGCAGATATGGATATTGCCGAGAATCGGCGCCCCCAGGATGGCCGCTTTCACTTTGCCCAGAAGAGCGTGGCCGTGGATTTAAGATGTTCAACTTTTCCCACGCCCAATGGTGAAAAAGTTGTGATGCGTATCCTGGATGAAGCCAAGGGCAAGATCGAGCTCCACAAATTGGGCTTTGATGAGGACATCCTGAAGCTATGGCGGGAGACCATCAAAACCAGCAATGGGATATTGCTGGTGACTGGCCCAACAGGTAGTGGAAAGACCACCACGCTCTATGCTACCCTGAATTCCCTCAACTCTGTTGCCGTCAATATCATGACCATTGAGGATCCCATTGAATATTCACTGGAGAATATTAATCAGAGCCAGGTCAATAATAAGGCTGGGCTGACCTTTACTGCCGCGCTGAGGACCATGATGCGTCAGGATCCAGATATTATCCTGGTTGGTGAGATGCGTGATGTGGAAACCATTGAGCTGGCTATTCGTGCAGCCCTCACCGGTCACCTCGTTTTCTCCACCCTCCACACCAATGATGCATCATCTACTTTCAGCAGATTACTTGATATGGGGGTCGACACATATCTGGTCAGCTCAACAGTGAGAGCAATATTGGCTCAGCGCCTGATTCGATTGCTGTGTCCCCGCTGTAAAAAACCGGTGGAAAAGTCAGAAGAGTTGAAAACGATAATAAAAATTGACACCTGGCCAGATTACACGGATATACACGAACCAGTTGGTTGCATCCATTGTCGTAATTCTGGATATGTTGGTCGAACCGGTGTCTTCGAGCTGCTGATCCCGAATCAGGAGATCAAAAACCTGATCATCAAGGAAGCCTCTGCAAGTGAAATTGAGGCGGCAGCTGAGAAAGCCGGGATGTATTCTCTTAAAATGGCTGCCAAAGAATATGTGCTAAAAGGTCTCACCTCCATGGAGGAGATCATGCGAGTCACACTCTAATGTCCCAGAAACGTGAATTTCTCCTTTTGAAACCTCACAGGAGAAAAGATCCTCGACCAGGAAAGCTGCTTGTTGAGCAGTTGAAAAAGTATGGACACATCACCCAGACCAGCGACTGGATGTCCCTTTTTAATTACTGCAGCATCAACCGTTATTCAGCAATTTTTATTTCCTGTGCCGCTTATGCTGATGAACACAAAATGTGGATAAAGGACCTTAGAAAAGTTCACCGCCATCAGGCCATTATTCTCTACAGTGCGAACAATGATTTTGATGCCCGAATTGTCCAGGAGACCTCCAAATTATTTGCAATGCTCAGGATCGACTCCCTTGAGACAGCTTTATCAGGTGTCATGGAACGGCTGGATAAATATGTTGAGCTTGATATCGGCCTGAAAAGCAAGATCTCAAAAAGTCTCCTGAGACCAGGTGGCTTTGGCGAATTTGTTGGCAACTCCCAACCCATGCTGGATGTATATCGGCAGCTCACCAAGGTTGCAGCAAGTGATTATACCGTGCTTATCCAGGGTGAAAGTGGCTCTGGGAAAGAACTGGTGGCAAAAACCATCCATCAG
>CAZVSF010000085.1:0-11903 GCA_964630195.1 uncultured Lentisphaeria bacterium | reverse complement strand
AGGTGGAACAAAAATCTTGATATTGCAGATGTCATGGGGTTGGCAAATTCCTGTAGAAAAAAAGGAGCACGGGAATCATTCCATGCTCCTTTTTGAGGGAATATAATGTGAAACGCTATGAATTCATTGTCTGGATGAATTCCTTATTGGTACTCGATCTCTGCATCCGTTCCAGGAGAAATTCCATGGCTTCAACAGGTGTCATTTCGTTAAGCAGTTTTCTCAATATCCAGGTCCGCGAAAGCTCGGCTTTCGATAGAAGGAGTTCCTCTTTCCGAGTACCCGAGCGATTGATATCAATTGCTGGGTAAATCCGACGATCACTCAATCGACGATCCAGAACAAGTTCCATGTTACCTGTACCTTTGAACTCCTCAAAAATCACATCATCCATTCTAGAGCCCGTCTCAATGAGTGCTGTCGCCATGATGGTTAAACTGCCACCGTGCTCCACATTTCTTGCTGCACCAAAAAAGCGCTTGGGCCGGTGGAGTGCATTGGAATCAATACCACCGGAAAGAATCTTTCCACTATGGGGGATCACAGCATTGTGTGCCCGGGCAAGACGTGTCAGACTGTCCAGAAGAATGACCACATCCTTGCCAAATTCAACCATACATTTTGCCTTGTTCAGCACCATATCAGCGACCTGAACATGACGTTCTGGCGGCTCATCAAAAGTAGATGCTATCACCTCCGCATCAACCATGCGGCGCATATCGGTCACTTCCTCAGGACGTTCATCAATGAGAAGGACGATCAGGGTTACATCTGGATGATTGCGAACGATTGAATTGGCAATATCCTGCAAGAGAATTGTTTTACCCGTCTTTGGTTGTGCTGTGATGAGACCACGCTGTCCTTTTCCAACGGGGCTCAACAGATCCATGACTCGCATTGAATAACTCTTTGGACCCCTTTCGAGCGTAACCTTGCTGTCAGGGTAGAGTGGCGTCAGCGTATCAAAGAGAGGAACAATTCGGCCCTCTTCAGGATTTTGATAATTGATGGCTTCAATCTTAAGCAAGGCAAAATATCGTTCATTATCCTTGGGTGGGCGAACCTGACCCCAAACAATTTGTCCAGTACGTAATCCAAATCTTTTGATTTGAGAAGGTGATACATAGATGTCATGGGCGCCTGCCAGATAATTATTATCAGCGTCACGAAGAAAACCGTATCCATCGGGCAAAATTTCCAAAACTCCTGTGGAAAACATCATCCCGGCGCTCTCGGTTTGCGCTTCGATGATTGACTCGATAAGATCCATTTTTTTCTGACCCGAAATCGCTGGTACTGCTAATTCCTGGGCAATATCCGCCAGCTCTTTCAACTTCATATCCTGAAGTTGCATAATGGTAAAACTCATTGAAATAAACCTGTTCTTTTGTGATTGATATTTTTGTTAAATTTCTGTGAAAAAATATTTTAGGGAGATAAACTGTGCACATTCAGTAAATTCCGAATTGCAATGTGAATTTAATCCAGACCTATACCTTGTCAATTAAAAATCTCATTTATTATTTGTTTCTGCGTGATCAAACATTGGGAATAGAGTCTCTGCGAGATAATGACTTCCTAAAAAGCAGATGGAACCCTTTGGTCCTGATAACAAATCCCTGGTGTGGTCATATGCTTCAGGAAGACTGGAAGCTATCTTTTGGGGAGGCACACCAGATTCTATGAGGCTTTCAGTATTGACTGATGAGTGACCCTCAAAAAGGGAATAGATCACACCGCCGGACCATTCCTCGAGCATACTCACCATGGGCTGGATGCTTTTCCGAGCATTAAAAGCCGCAATAAGAATCGTTTGATCCATTTTTAATTCTCGAAGAGATTCCAGAAGCCGTTCCAGACCTTGAGGATTGTGTGCCACGTCGTAGAGGACCAGGGGATCAACCTGCAAGGATTGCATGCGCCCCGGCCAGGACAAATTATCCAGTCCCTTTTGAATAGATTCAACGTTCAATGGGTAGCCCATAACGACAAGTGCAGTGAGGACATTGGAAAAGTTTTCAGCCTGATGTTTCCCCAGGAGTGGCAAATCAAATTCCATATGTGATCCGGAAATATTCACTTCAACATGCTGTCCGCTGGTTTTGTTAGAGGAGCTGGTGATGCTTAATTGGTCTGGCACATAGGTTAAAGGGGCATTTAGAAGTTGACTTTTTTGTGCGATGACCCCTCGAACTTCCTTTGGATTCCTCCCCAGGACGATGGGCTTGTGAGCTTTTATAATACCTGCCTTTTCGCCAGCGATCGTTATCAAATTGTCCCCAAGAATATTTTCGTGATCCATGGAAACGCTGGTGATGATGCTGACGAGTGGGTCAACAACATTGGTAGCATCCAATCGCCCACCAAGTCCTGTTTCCATAACGGCAAGATCTACGGACATTTGCTTGAAGAATTCCATACCAAGGGCAGTCAGCACTTCAAAAAAGGTTATTCCAAGCATGTCAATCTGCTCCCGCCAGGCCTCCACATGCTCCACAATAAAATTATCAGAAACCAGCATTTGACCAACCCTGATCCGCTCATTGGGTTTGATCAAATGTGGCGATGTGAACAACCCCGTCTTCTTACCATATGCGCTAAGAATGGCTGCCAGCATTGCAGCAGTTGAACCTTTCCCATTGGTGCCAGCAATATGAATGACTGGATAGGCAGATTGGGGGTTGCCCAGATGTTGCATGAACGTCTTGACCCTGGAGAGTTCAAGTTTGACACCGGGGACGGTAAGACCAAAAATATAATCAAACACAGATTTGGGATCTTGATGCTTCATCTCAACTGCCCCAATGACCATTTTGAATGAAGTGAATGAATTTTATTTGTAAGATTCCAGGACTTCAAGTTCCACCTTAAAAAGTTTGTCGAGAGGTCGCCCCAGAAATCTGGATGCTGTTTCTTCAAACTTTTGGGGGAAATCGGATACGTAAAATTTATGTTTGCCAGGATCACCTGATTCAGGATTCAACAAATTCATTTCTTTGAGCACTTCCTTGACACGTCTAGCAGTCTCCTCTCCAGAATCGACTAAGCGAACATGGGGTCCTACGACCTCCTGGATAATTGACTTGAGATAGGGATAGTGGGTGCAGCCCAGAATGAGAGCATCAGGTTGCTGCGATTTAAACATACCCAGATAGCTCTCCAGAACTTGTGTTACCACACCGTCATGCGGCCAATCCTCCTCGACAAGCGGAACCAGCAGAGGACAGGGTTGACCTTTTACATCCATCCCTGGGTCCAGAGCTCTGATAGCCGTCTGATATGCATCAGATCGAATCGTAGAGGCGGTGCCAATAACACCAATTTTTTTGTGCTTTGACACTTTCACTGCTGCCTCTGAGCCAGGTTCGATCACACCCACAATGGGAATGTTAAAGCTTCGCTGTAAACTTTCCAGAGCAACGGCTGAGGCCGTATTACAGGCCACGATAATCATCTTCACCTGCTGCTCTTCAAGAAAAGAAGAAATCTGGTGGGCAAAACGAATCACCGTTTCCTCTGATTTCGATCCATAGGGAACCCGAGCAGTATCTCCAAAATATACGAGGTGTTCATGAGGGATGAGGTCGATCAGGGCTCGAACGACTGAAATACCCCCAAGGCCTGAGTCGAACACACCTATTGCTTGTTGAGCTCTTGGGTCAATCATGGTGAGAGCAACTTTTCATGTCTTGTCTTGTACTTCATCAGTGAAGCAAATATCGCCTCAGCTGCTTTTTGTCGGTAGGCTGGATCTTTCAATCTTCGCGCATCATTTTTATTTGAGATAAATCCTAATTCAACCAGAACATTGGGCATTGATGCTCCAATGAGTACAATAAAACCAGCCTGCTTGACACCCCGATTTTGACCGACAAGCGCTTTATCGAATTCACGCTGTGTAAGATCAGCCAGTGTTTCACTTTGCTGCATGAACGAGCTTTGTGCCATGGTTGCAAGTATGAGTTGTTCAGCACTGAGTTTATCGTATTGGTTCGTATTCTTTTCAAGCTTTATTACTGCATTTTCCATCTCAGCAACCGCCACTGCAGCATCTGTTTTTCCCGGTCTAAGCAAATAGGTTTCAAACCCTGAAGCTCTTTTGTTCTTATTGGCATTGACATGAATACTTAAAAAAACTTTTCCTTTGGCTTCGTTGGCAATTTTGGTTCGTTCCCAGAGGGGCACAAACACATCCGTTTTGCGTGTATATACCACATCGATATCTGTACGGGTCTCAATTAATTTCCCTAAACGTTTCACCACATCAACCGTGATATCTTTTTCCCTGAGACCATTCCCTCGAGCGCCCGGATCATGACCGCCGTGTCCTGCATCCAGAACAACTTTGTCAAGCCGCCATTTCTGGCGTTCCTTCTCCAGATAATGTGATTGATCAATGACATATGGCCGACGAATGGTCAAAAGTATTTCAGGGGGCGAGTCGCGATGCAAAACATCAACACCCTCTACCGTCCCCCTCAGCCGAAATGTGAGCTGGGAAGTAGCATCCAGCTGATCGACTGTTACGCTACGAATACTGCTATTGGGTGGAATCTGTGTCGCGTCCAGGGTCACTTTGTTGGCTTTTGCACCCGGTAGCGTTACATAGAGCCACTCCTCACGATTGATCCAGGCCTTGACTGACTTTGCATCGTAGTGGTTGGCCGTTTTGATTCTAATAACTGTCCCGTTTTGGCGCTCTTCAATACTGGCCGAAACGATATCAAAAGGTGAGTATTCCTGCTGTTCTGCTTCTTTCTGGACCTGAAGATCAGCTGAATCCGTCCCTGATAGGATCGTGACTCCCGAGACGAGTCCAACCAGTTTCAGAATTCCCACAAAATCTTCCATGGGGAGATAAGTTTCACCATCAAAGAAGATCACGGCATGTGACATCTGAAAGGTTCTGTCCTCGACCATGATATAGTGATTGTAGGCTGTAACCTTGAACTTCAGGCGTTCCAGGCGAAACACCGATTTCCGAACCGCAGGGTTGCGAAAAGCCGAAATCTTGTATGCCCCGAGGAGGTCCTCCAGGGAGATGTACTGATATTGATTGATCACATAGACCGGAATAGCCGGGATGTATCTATCGTTTGATGCTTTTTGAAGAATGAGTTCGGTCCTTCTTGCCTGAAGAGAAGAGACCAGAAACAGCAAGAGCAGAGCGAAAATTATATATCGTAGGCGATTCATATTTAGCGTTGAAAGTAGTCTGATGGATTTTATAAGACAACGGACAACTGTAGGCTTACGGCAAGTAGTTTTGAACTGGCCGCATCATCAAAGGAATGGCTATGTGCGACTTTCAGTTCCATATCAATCCAGTTTGGAATATGATGTTTAAGGTATATGAACCAGCGATCTCCATTGTCAAAACAGGTATAAAAACTAAAACTTTCAGCGACGCCTGATTCATAAACACTTAATCTTAAGGTGTAATCCGGTATCAAATAATTCACATATCCCATGGTCCATTTCCAGTTTGTAAGCGTTCCTGTGATGCGCTGCTGTATCAACCAGCCTGGTTTTGATCCAGACCAGGCTGATTTTAGATTTAGTGTGTACTTGGCGTTTTTCGAAAAGTGGCGCTGGAGCGCAAAGCCTCCCTTTTTTGTCTGGATTGAGCTGAATTTGGCATCCCAAATATTACCAATGACCATCGGTGCTTCCAACTTTCGACTAAAATCAAATTGCCAATATCCACGGTCAACTTTTTGTCTGACCTGAATTTTGTGGTGCTGAATGGTCCTGAGGTCCTCACTGGAAATCAGGTGCACGCGGTGACCCGTTTTCAGGGCATATCGTATGAGGACCCCCTGTGAGGGCCGTATTTGTGCTCGAACTGAGAGACCAGATTCATTCCTTCCTCCAGCCCCTAATAAGCTTGAGGGATAACCATGCGTGGAAACCGAATATGTGCTATAATATCGGTACTTGATTGCGAGAATGAGTGATTTTTCAGAATAGGACCAGGAGAAACACATACGATTGTGCTTTGCTTGCATACTATTTGCGAATACTTGTATTGAATGAGCGTTTTTGAATGATTTTGAGAATCCAAACTCAGATTCTACTGGGGTATCACCCTGCGGTGTAACCAGCGTTGCCCCATATAAAAGGGTCCCGGATAATTTAAACTCGACAGCAAGCCCTCCTGCATTGATCCTCCTGGTATCAAGTATTGCTCCGTAAGGATGAATCCCATCAGAATCCTCCCTGAAGCCGTTTATTGTAGCCCTCCCTTTTACCTCTCTACTGGAGACAAATGCTGCAGCTTTCAGGTCTCCCTGAGAGAAGGTGGAAGCAATACCCCTGAAATAATCCTGCTCTCTGCTTGAGTAGTGGGGCCTTATGCGCATGCGATTTGCATAGATCAGGCTTCCAGGGATCAAGCTCGACCTGGACCCCTGCTGATCTGCAATAAGTCCTCCACCCCATTTGATGTGAAAATCTCCCAGGATCAAATTGTCTAGAAACGGCAGCGAGTGAGAGCTCAACGTGAAGACCGCGTGGTCCGTGAGATGCTTTTCACCAGGATCCTGTTCCAGTAACATATTGATTGAACCCCAGGAAGTCGAGAGTCGACCTTTATTTAAGACCCGCCAGCCTTCCATAGAGGGCGAGAATTCCAATCGTTGTCGGATCTGGCTAGCCCTGAGAGAAGTTTTAATATCTCGATCCTTTCGGAATAATGTGGCATCCTGTGGATCAAGTTTCCGGAGCAACTGTTTTGACGAGTTTTGTTTATCAGAAGAATGCTTTTGCCATCCAAGGATGAAAGAAACAGCATCAGGGGTATACCCATGATCGCCAAGGCTTGTGGAATCCGCTGTTTCCAGATCAAATGGCTGAAAGATCCTTTCAAGGATCATTTCCAGATATTGATTTTCATCTGGATCTTCCAAACCTCCATCCTCAGGATCCATTTCGGACTGTGAGAATAAATTCAAAAAAGACACAAAAAGAATGAGCATTACTTTCAGGGCCACTTTATCTCCAGTCCAAACCCACTTGATGTCGGTAGATCAGGATGAATCGTGCAGACGTAAAATAGTGCCCATCTCTCACTGGTAATTCTTCCCCCCATGGTGACCAGTCCGCTCAGATCTCGATATCCCAGACCTATTTGCCAGAAAGATTGTGGTGACAGCAGCAGGGCTAAACAAACATCCAGAGGGTGGATAGATTCCTTCTCTACTCCGACTATTAATCTGGCTATCCCTGTCTCATACTGCGTGGCGATCTCAAATCTTTGTGGAATTTCCAGATCTCGATTCCATTGAATTGCATTCTCGATAACCGAGCCAAGATGAAATCGAGGGGAGATCTCGACCGAAGTGCAGGCGGACAGAGTAAGGGAACGCCGAAACCTGAAACCCGAGAATGACAGGCTATAGTAACCAAGGGATAACCCGGCCCTCAACCCGTCATGTATGGACCAGGCTGTCCCCAGCGTTGCCTTCTTTTCGGAATACAGCTCGTCCCCAAAATACCTCAGATTTACGATAATAGGTTTTTGTCCAATTGCTCTGAGGATCGAAAGTGAACCTCCTTGCAAATCAAGTGAATGGTATGGGGTTCCATAGGTAAATACTATTTCAGATCCATGGATGCTATCCATCAAGGCAGGATTCAGGACGATGTGTTCAGGATGTTGTCCAATAGCCCTGATATTTGCTGTTGCTGCTGGCCACCCCAATCCGCGATACTCAAATGCGGCAAATGCAGAGGAGATGTACGTTAACACTGCCAAAACAACAGCATAAACGTACATCATTTTTTTGATGTGAATCATGATAATTCCAATTTTTGACTTTGTGGATTGTTTTAAAAGTGTAGTCTATATTAATGTCTAAAAAGCGTCGTGGCAATAGCTTTCAAGGGAAGGATAAAAAGAATGATAAATACTTTTTCCAGAGCAATGAAAGACGAGCTCATTAGCAATATACAGGCGTATTTTGTGTCTGAACTAGATCATGAGATAGGAAATTTTGAGGCAGAGTTTCTATTAGATTTTTTTAGCGAGAACATCGGTCCACATTATTACAATCAGGCGATTCGCGATATTCAGAAGCATTTGTCCGGTTATGTTGATACGCTCAATGAACGGATTGATGAACTGGAAAAACCGCTTCCAGAGTTGCCTAGCGATAGACCAGCGTAAAATACACTTTTGGTATCATGTATTTACGATCGCCGTCTCTAACCGAAATAAATCGGGATTCTCCCCGCAAATCAACTCTCGGCCCTAATTTATAGGTCACTCCCATCAAAGGACCCTGACCTCGCCATTTCTCCGTATCCCGATTTACAGCAGAATAATCAATGACTCGTTCATGGGATAGATATCCCAGAGATCCTTGCCAACCTTTATAGAGATAATACAATTGGACACTGAATTCAGATTGTTTCCTGCTGCTATTCACCTGTTGGATAAATGAATCCCAATTCAATTTCCCTTCATCTTCCCAGCGAAAAGATGCCTTTGTGCTGGCAGACCAGCGCCTCCCAAAATCATAGCTAAGCTTTTTATTCAAATCCAGGGACCTATGTACAAAACTGCGGGAAAGTTGATCCATTTCAATGAATAGGTCATCGTAATCGTAGTCAAAATAGTTGCTTCGGATTCTGGCAAGACCTTCCCCAGACCAGGCTCGTTTCACCCAATTAACTCCCGACCAGAGCACGAGGTTACGATTCCAGTGATTTTCTGAACTGCGGGTATTAAATAGATATATGAGATGAAATAGACCCAGTTTGCTACCTAATTCTACCCTATAAAATGCAGATGGCTCCCAGATCATTTTAATTTCTGTGTTCAGCCGCCACTCATCTCTGTCATCATCATTTGTTGTATCTGGTGTATCGTATTCCAGTCGAGAAAGTGATGTGATCCAGGTGAGGGAATCCAACGGTCCAAGGTTGGGCCACATCATGGCCTCTTTTAGTTGATAGAGAACCTGTGTATAGTCTACATAATATTTGTTCTGTGAATTTTCAATTTTGAATGCAGTGGTAGAGTTGAACCCGGTCTTGTTGAGCTCCAGTGTGGTTTCATTGAGCAGGGAAAATCTTTTCCGATCTTCGCTTGAGGAGTTCACGGAAGAATTTTGATCAACCTTGGTACGACTTATTTCGGTCAGCTGATTACCCCAGTCCAGACGATGGCCAAGTTGTAAGTCCTGCCCAAGGTGATACACAAACATATTTTGCCACACCAGGTTTTCAATGTTTCGGGATTGAGAGCTTCCCAGAGAGTCCGTATAAAACCGCTGCAATCGACCCTCCTGATGGATTGAAGTTCGAAAGGATGAGATATCCCCAAAATGGACAAGATAATCGCCCCGAGTATTCAAATTGTGGCTGAGATGGTCATCCAGCTGGTCTCTGGTACCATACAGTGATAGGGCGACTTGCTGAATAGAACTCACCCACCGTTTTCGAATATCCAGTTCAGTGGTCCATCCTTTGTCAACGATACCGTAGCGCTCTACCGATCTACCGCCAAAATAAAAAGAAAGATCATCATGATATTTCAAACCGGCCAGCAGAGCCCAATTGTCAATGCTGGAGGTCAACCCGGTTCGGTGATCTTCATGTTGACTACTTTCCATCCGAATACTCCTTCTGCGAGACTTTCCCCAGGAATACTCACTCAGTAATCTGTGTTCGATAGAATATTGTTTGTCATTGGAAATTTGCGTGTCGTACGAAAAAACTTTATATCTCAGGACATCGTGAACCCTGAGATCACTTCCAGAAAAAAATTGTCTATAATTCAGTTCCAGGTCATTGTTGGAGGAAAGATTATCCTGCCTGAAAACATATTGTAGAGAATCCTGGTTTGCAGCAAAGCCACCCAGAGCGAAAAATAAAAGAAAAACGAAGATAAAGGTGATTGTTCCCGGAGAAGAAATCAATTTGATGTGACTATTCAGAACGTCTGTGTGAGAATCTGCTCTATGAATCTCCTGTGGAAACGTTTCAGGATTGAAAGTATGAAATTGCCAGAGACGCAATCAATTCTCATGGTCTATGGGCTTGTTGAATATCCACATCTTATGGTCCAGAGGGTCAATTGCCAGCTTTCGCATCTTTTTTAGTTTCCGTCACGACGTGAAAAACTTTTTCCCCTGGCTTTGCCATACGAAATCGTTCCCGGGCTATCCGTTCCAGATATTCCGGGTCATTTAGCAATCGGTCACGCTCGCTCTCCAATTCAGCCTTCTCTATTTCAAGTCGTGAAATATGCGCCTCCATGTCTTTGATCTCCTGCTTCAGCTGAAATAAGGTGTAGAGTCCCTCATCTCTCATCACAAAGATCTGAAAAAGGATCATCAGAATAATTGCACCAGATATCCAGGCTACCTTGTTTTCAAACAAACCACCTGATTTCCTGGTAGAACGTGTATTGACTTGGCGTGACCGCTTTGCTGCCATATCGATCCCTATTTAGGATTCAGGGCTTTAAATCCTTTAAATGTAGCGAGATCACCCAGCTCTTCCTCAATGCGGAGAAGCTGATTATACTTGGCTATTCGATCGCTGCGGGAAGCGGAACCGGTCTTTATCTGACCGACACCCGTGGCTACAGTCAGATCTGCGATTGTGGTATCCTCGGTTTCACCTGAGCGATGCGAAATAACACAGGTCATATTGTTTTCATGCGCGAGTTTGATCGTATCCAGCGTTTCTGTCAGAGTCCCGATCTGATTCAATTTGATCAGAATGCTGTTCATGGCTGTCATGTCGATCGCCTTTTGAAGTCTGATGGGATTGGTTACCGTGAGATCATCACCAACCAATTGAACTTTATTGCCGAGTTTGGCATATAGTTTCTGCCAGCCTTCCCAGTCATTTTCGTCCATGCCATCTTCAAGGGATACAATTGGATATTTTGAGATCCAATCTGCATAGAAATCGATGATCTCATCCGAATTAAGCGTGCGACCTTCACCGGCAAGCGAGTACAACCCTGTTTTGGGATCATAGATCTCACTTGCGGCAACATCCAGAGCAATAAAAAGATCTTTCCCCACCTTGTATCCTGTCTTCTCAATAGCCTCAAGAATGACTTCAACCGCCTCTTCGTTTGAACGCAGGTTAGGTGCAAAACCACCTTCATCGCCAACAGAGGTATTCATGCCCTTGCTTTTTAAAACACGCTTGAGTTGATGAAAAGTTTCGACACCCATTTGAAGCGCTTGTTTAAAGGATGTAGCTCCCAGGGGAAACACCATAAATTCTTGAAAATCAACATTATTATCGGCATGCTCACCACCATTAAGGATATTCATCATGGGTGTTGGCAGAAGGGTGGCATCTTCCCCACCAAGATACTCATATAAGGTGAGATCAAAGTCCATGGCAGCTGCCTTGGCTGTGGCCAGCGAAACACCAAGAATGGCGTTTGCACCGTATTTAGATTTGTTGGCAGTTCCATCGGCGGCGATCATTTTCTCATCCACTGCGCGCTGCTCCACCGCCTCCATACCCACAACCACATCTGAAAGAATATCATTCACATTGGCTACTGCCTTGGTAACACCTTTCCCAAGATAAACAGACTTGTCACCATCGCGAAGTTCCATGGCTTCATGCTCACCTGTGGAGGCTCCCGATGGGACCGCTGCGCGTCCAAAAGCACCACTTTCAAGGTATACATCTACTTCCACCGTTGGATTCCCACGGGAATCCAATATTTGGCGACTAAAAACATCAACAATTTTTGACATACAAACTCCGATTAAATTTTTCGTTTATGGGGTAATTAATAGTGTTCCATGCAGCATTCATCGGCCGACAATGTAATCTAAAAGCAGAGCGTCTGAAAGAGTTGGAGTATCAGAAGTTCCCCCGTTATATCAGTAAAAATTGAGGTCTAATTGTCGATATCTACG
>CAZVSF010000084.1:0-12171 GCA_964630195.1 uncultured Lentisphaeria bacterium | reverse complement strand
TTTGTCCATTTCCCCATTGCCCTCCTCATGGTTGCCGTTCTTTTCGACCTGTATGGTGTGCTTAGAAAAGTTGAACATGCAACCTCAACAGCTTTTACACTCCAGCTCATGGCAGGAGTAGCCGCGATATTCGTGGCCATTAGTGGTAATGCTGCTGAGAGCGTGATCGTCGGTCAGGGTGATCTACATAGAGGTGTTTTAGATACTTTTAATCGCCATGTCTCCCTGGGTAATATCATGATCTGGGTCATCATCATTTTTGCTCTCGTTCGAACCTTTTCAGTTCTGGAAAAAAAAGAATGGGCGCTGGGAGGTTGGATCTTTCCAGTTGCCAGTATTGGATTGGCAGCTCTCATATTGGTAACGGGTCTACTTGGTGGTGAGCTAAGCCGGCAGATCCTGGCGTATTTTAAGATGCACTAGTTTGCCCATACGGACCTGGGTATCCATGTCTAGAACCAGGTCTGCGAAGGGTTAAACCCTTCACCCCAAATAGTTTCTTTTCAATTCACGCGTACAGCACCATCAATCTGTAATTAAATCATACGAAAGACGGGTAGTCACAAAGCAGTCTTGCACATGGTTTGTACAGGTCTATATTACATACCGACCAGTCGGTATGTAACTATTTGAAATAACCTTAAGGCTAGATATGACAGAGAGAAGACCCAGTTCTGAACGTCGGATTGAGATATTGGAAGCGGCCCTTACCATTTTTGTAGAGAAGGGGTATTCCGAAGCAAGAATGGACGATATAGTAAAAGCTATAGGTTTGAGCAAAGGGGCTCTGTATCACCATTTCCAGGGGAAACGCGACTTATTTATCGCACTGATCGAACATTGGATGGATCAATTTTCTCCCATTGAACGCGGTGGAAAAATGCGGTCAAAACCATCCAGGGAAATCATTCTACACATTGCAAAATTTACGGCAAAACTTTTTAAGCGGAATCCCAACTGGTTCCTTGTTGAACCAGAAATATGGGCATTTGCAAATCGGGACAGGGAAATAAGGGAAATGGCAAATCAACTATATGCCAGGGTCCTCGGAGAATTTGAAGCTCTCATCAAAAGAGGCAAAAAGTATGGTGAGTTTAAAGATGTAAATGAACGCATGATCGCCATGTCGATAATGACCTCATTACACGGGATGATCTGGTTTGCATTGTTCAAGCCCAGCGATTTTTCCCTGGAAGAATATGTAGAGCTGAATATGGAACTCATTTTGGATGGTATCGCCATCAAGGATCGGAAATAAAAATTGCATTCAATAAAAGGAGAATATGATGGGTAAGGGTGGTGCATTTCTGACCACACCCTTTGGCGTTGATGAAATCTTCACCAGAGAAAAATGGAGTGATGATCAGAAAGAATTTTTTGAGGCGATTCAGACATTTGCGAAGGAGGCCGTTGCCCCCCATGCATTGGATCTGGAAAAATTGGATGAAGAGCTAACCCGTGACATTATGAAACAAATGGGTGAGATGGGGATGCTGGGGATGGACGTACCCGAAGAATATGGTGGTACTGGGCTTGACAAGACCAGCGCAGCCCTGGCTTTGGAAGCCATGGGTGTGAGCCAGAGTTCATCCGTAATGGTGACAGTTACTGATCATACAGGTATCGGTCTTCTCCCCATTCTCTGGTATGGGAACGAGGAACAACGAAAAAAATATATTCCCAAGATGATGAGTGGTGAGTGGATGAGCTCTTATGCGTTAACAGAACCAGGCGCTGGCTCAGATGCTCTGAATGGTAGTGCTACTGCTGTATTAAATGAAGAAGGGACCCACTACATACTGAATGGAACCAAACAGTGGATCACAAATGGGGGGTGGGCAGATATTGGAGCTGTATTTGCCAAGGTTGATGGTGATAAATTAACGGCATTCATACTCGATCAGGAGACCACAGGCTGGGGTAGGGGACCTGAGGAACATAAGTTGGGAATCAAGGGATCCTCAACCACAACCTATGATCTGAAAGATTGCAAGGTCCCCATTGAAAATGTAATAGGTGGAGTTGGAAAAGGCGCTGCAGTCGCTTTCAATGTCCTCTATATTGGGCGTCTGAAGCTTGGCGCTGTAACCATGGGGGGTGCCAAGGAAGCAATCAAAACTGCTCTTGATTATGCCAGGGAGAGACATCAGTTTGCCCAACCGTTAACTGCTTTTGGCATGATGCAACGCAAATTTGCCGATATGGTTATTCGCAGTTATGAAGCAGATACCATTACGTATCAGTCGACAGGGTCTATTGACGCGGCGGTGGAATCCTATCCCACGGATGCACCAGATTATTACGACCATCTTTACGGTGTCATCGAGGACCATGCTATTGAGAATTCTACCAATAAAATATTTTCTTCTGAAGCACTATGGATAAATGCCGATGATGGTTTACAAGTGTTAGGGGGTTATGGATTCTCCGAGGAATACCCTTTTGCCCGTTTATTGAGGGATGAGCGCGTGAATCGAATCTTTGAAGGTACCAATGAGATCAATAAACTGATCATCTCCGGGATTGTCATGAAAAAAGCGATTCTGGAAGAGCTGCCCATCAGGGATGAGATACTTCAAATGGGCGATGGGTGGACACCTCAAGTCGATATCCCAGCTGATCATCCCAGAGTGCCGGAGATAAAGGCTGTTGAGCTGGGTAGGGGAATTGTTTTGAAGACGCTTCACGAGCTTATTTTGAAATACGGACAGGATTTCAGGAATACTCAATTTGAAATTGAAGCTTTCGCAAATATGGTCATAGCTCAGCAAGTGATCTTTAGCGTGCTAAGGAGATATTTGCAACTTGATGAGAGTTATCCAAGGCGGGATGCTGTCTGTTCGATTCTCAAAGTTTCTGTCATGAAAAACCTTGAGCTGATTGTCTCAAATGCAAAAAGGATCTTGAGACATATTTTGTCAGAAGAGGAACGGGTTTCAAAACTGAGCAGTCTCGATAGAGCACTTCTTGAATTGGACTACCATACTGATGTGATCAAAGAGCAAAAAGTGGTGTTCGAATTATTACTCAAACGCGGTTTGTATCCGCTGAATGATTGAGCACTGCAGTGAGATTAAGATTGAATTAGGAGAAATATTATGAGTGAGAGATATAGTGTAATCGTGGATGCTGTTCGGAGTCCTATCGGTATAAAAAATGGTGAAATGATCGGGATGCGACCAGATGATATCGCTGCCCAGGTCGTCAAAGCCTTACTTGATAGAAATCCTGAAATTAAAAAAGAAGATGTGGAAGATTTAGTACTTGGCTGCGCCTTCCCTGAAGGTAATCAAGGAATGCTCATGGGCCGGGGGGTCGCCTTGCTTGCAGGCTTACCTGTCACAACATCAGGAAGTACTATCAATAGATTTTGTGGTTCCTCCATGGATGCCCTGCATCAACTGAGCGCATCCATCCTGGCAGGTGACAAGGAAATCGGCATTGCTGCTGGTGTAGAGGATATGTTCAGTGTTCCCATGGGTGGCTACAACCCGGATTTTAATCCTGAGCTATATGAGATGGATTACTACATGGGTATGGGTGAAACTGCTGAAAATTTAGCAGTGGAGTTGAATATTAACCGGGAAGATCAAGAAGCTTTTGCCATCTCCTCCCACAAAAAAGCCCTGGCAGCACAGGCTACTGGAAAATTCGACAATGAACTTGTCACAATCGAAATTGAAGGCATTAGCGTTTCCAAGGACGAGGGACCCAGAGAGCCGGACGAGGCCAAAATAAAATCCTTATCTCCTGCGTTTGATGAGGAGGGGACCATTACCGCCGCAACATCAAGTCCGATCAGCGTTGGGGCAGCAGCTGTGCTGGTGATGAGCAATACCAAAGCTGAGGAATTAGGTCTAAAGGTAAGAGCCAAAATAATTTCACGCGCTGTTGCAGGTGTTGAGCCTACCCTGATGGGTTCGGGTCCCTTGCCATCAACAGAAAAAGCGTTGAAGCGGGCAGGTATGACCCTGGACCAGATCGATACCATTGAGCTCAATGAGGCTTTCGCAGCACAATCGCTCTATGTCATTCGAACGGGAAACTGGCCAGCTGATAAAATTAATCTGAATGGAGGCGCTATTGCGCTGGGGCATCCCCTGGGCTGTTCGGGTGCAAGAATTATCACCACATTACTGAATGTTATGGAACAGAATGATACCAAATATGGTCTGGCCACCATGTGTATTGGTACAGGGCAGGGAATCGCAACTATCATTGAGAGGATTTAATCATGGCACTAAATGTAGAAAAGGTGGCCGTCCTTGGTGCCGGTGTCATGGGCGCTCAGATAGCGACGCACCTGTCTAATGCCGGTGTACCCAGCTACCTCTTCGATATGACTCAAGAGCTGGCTGAACAGGGTCTGGAGGGGATGAAAAAATTAAAACCCAGTCCAGTGTACAACCCGAAGACTCTGGAGCTCATCACCCCCTGCAATTACGATGAACATCTTGATAAAATTGGCGAGGTCCAGTGGGTAATTGAGGTCATTGCCGAACGACTTGACTGGAAACAGGGTTTATTTGAAAAGATAGCTCCCAAATTGAATCCAAAGGCAATTCTAACGAGCAATACCTCTGGTTTATCATGGGCTGATATGGCAGCGCAATTACCTGATGAGATCAAAAAGCGCTTCTTCATCACCCACTTCTTTAACCCACCGCGTTATATGAAGTTGGTGGAACTGGTGGGCGGTCCAGAGACCGATATGGAGGCTATGCAAGACATTGCCACCTTCCTGGAAGATGATCTGGGCAAGGGTGTGGTCTGGGCTAAAGACACCCCCAATTTTATTGCCAATCGAATTGGCGTTTATGGCATGATGCTGACTCTGAAGTTAGCCCGAGAAAAACGGCTCAGCATTCCTGATGTCGACGCACTTACTGGCACGCTGATCGGACATATGAAATCAGCAACATTCCGGACTGCCGATGTGGTTGGTCTTGATACATTGGTTCACGTAGCCGAGAATGCATACGACAAAGGGGAGGAGGATGAGGAGCGCGATATCTTCCTGATCCCCGACTACTTGCAGAACATGCTTGAGAAAGGGTGGCTGGGTCAAAAATCCGGAAGTGGATTCTACAAAAAAGTGGAAAAGGATATCCTGGCTCTCAATCTGGATACACTTGAGTATGAGCCTTCTGTCAAAAAGAGATTTGATGCTATCAGGGTCTCCAAAAATGAGACATACCTTCCTGGCAAATTAAGAAGTCTGGTGAGTATTGATGATATTGCCGGGAAATTCCTCTGGGAATTGAATGCTGGGATCTTGATCTACTCAGCTAACCGATATCCTGAGATCTCTGACGACATTGTAAACATTGACAATGCTATGAAATGGGGCTTTGGATGGGATTTTGGTCCCTTTGAAGTTTGGGATGCTCTGGGACTGGGCGAGACGATCGAGCGAATGAAGCGCGACGGCCGAAAAATCCCGGCATGGGTAGAAACCATGGTCAGTAAGGGTTTTAATTCATTTTACGGTTTCGACGGTAAGGTTAAAACCTATTATGATCCATCAAGTGAATCCATGAAACCAGTTACTACCCATCCACTTGCTGTTGATTTCGATGTGGTGAAAAAAACGGGCGGTTTGATCAAAAAGGATTGGTCTGCTTCGTTGATCGATCTGGGCGATGGTGTGGCAGCTGTTACGCTTCACTCTGTCCTGCAACCCACCTTTAATCCAATTGATGGCTCAGTGATCAGCATGCTGGATCAGGCTGTGGATTGGGTCATTGAGAATAAGTACAAGGGATTGGTAATCGCCTCAGAAGCGACGCATTTCTCTGCAGGTGCCAATCTTGCTTTGATGCTACGAGCCATCGATGAAAAAGATTGGGATGGCTTGGGTGCCATGAGTAAGGCCATGCAGGATACCCTGCAAAAATTACGATTTGCTCCATTTCCCGTCGTTGCAGCACCTCATTGGATGGCGCTTGGAGGTGGCTATGAAATGATCGGCGCTTGTGACCGGGTGGTTGCAGCTGCTGAATTATATACAGGGCTTGTGGAAGTGGGGGTTGGACTCATCCCCGGTGCTGGCGGTAACCTCCGCATGATCATGAAAGCACAGGATCGACTGTCTAAAGGGCGGGCAGGTGCCTTTCAGGTTGCTCAAAAGGCATTTGAGGCCATCGGCTTTGCCAAGGTCTCGATGTCAGCAAAACATGCGGTCTCCATTGGGTATCTGACCAGGGATGATATTATCATTGTGAATCAGGACCACCGGGTGTCTCGTGCTAAAGCTGAAGTTTTATCATTGAGTGAAGACTATCAGCCGCCTGAATTACGAACTGACCTGTTTCTGCCTGGTAAAGGCGGCAGACTGGCAGTGAAAAGCAGTGTGAAGGGATTTCTCAAATCTGGAAAAATATCTGAACACGATGCGCTCATCGCCGAAAAACTGGCTTTTGTACTCACGGGAGGGGATAAAGGTGGCATCATGAAACCCCTTGATGAACAGTATCTCCTTGATATAGAGCGGGAGGCCTTTGTCTCTCTTGGCGGGGAACCAAAAACCCGTGCACGGATCGAACACATGTTAAAACGGGGGAAACCTCTGAGAAACTGATCTGTACATCTGCCTCATCGTTTTCCTCTTGAGGGGGCACTGCTGAAGAAAGGCGGCGAAGTATTCGTTGCCTTTTTTATTTATATACACCCTGTTGTAATTAACTTAGCCTTTAATCACGGACAAAACACATTGCACCACAAAGAGATATGACAATATAAGTTCTGGAATAATCCATGAAATTAAAAGAGAAACAACAATTGAAAGCCAGGATCAATTCTGAAATTGAAAACGCCCTGGAACAAATCTTAGAGCTAAAAGAATTGACCCAACCCATCGCACCGGATGCAGCCATAGGTCGCATTTCCCGTATGGATGCGATTAATAATAAGAGTGTGAATGAACTACTGCTTTCCAAGACGGAAACCAAACTTCATAAACTCGAAGCATCCCTGTCCTTTATTGACAACGATGACTATGGTTTCTGCCGTGTCTGCAAGCAACCCATTCCACTGGGACGGCTTATGATGCTGCCTGAATCAGATAGGTGTGTTGATTGCGCGTAGTGAAGGAGAAATAATTATGTTGAAGCATCACAAACTCTTAATAGGTTTCTTTAGCCTGGCACTGATCGCATGTGCTCCTAAACAGGATATTGTCATGGATACCAATGAAACTGATCCCTATATCTGGCTTGAGGAGGTAGAGGGTGAACGTGCCTTAAACTGGGTCCGGGATCAAAATGCAGCTACCCTTGAAATACTGGAGGCCGATGTCCGTTTTAAACAATTTGAGGAAGAAGCTCTGGCCATATATGAAGCAAAAGATAGAGTTGTATATGGGACAATAAGAGGTGATTTCCTGTATAACTTTTGGAGAGACGAGGAACATATTCGTGGTATCTGGCGACGCTGTACACTCACATCCTACCTGGATGGCAATCCAGAATGGGATATTCTGTTGGACATTGATGAGCTTGCCAGTAAAGAGGATGAGAATTGGGTCTACAAAAGTGTGAGCGGATTGCCACCTGCATATGATCGCTTTCTGATCGAATTGTCCCGAGGGGGCAAGGATGCAGTTGTTGTCAGGGAATATGATATTCCCAGCCGATCATTCGTTGAAAATGGATTTATGGTACCGGAGGAAAAATCTACGGTGAGCTGGATCGATAAGGATCGGGTATTCCTATCAACTGATTTTGGACCTGGAAGCATGACTGAGAGTGGCTATCCAGCCAGTGTCCGCGTATGGACACGAGGTACGGATTATATGAGTAGTCCGGAGATAGCAAAGGTACAAGTTGAAGATCTGGGTGCCTGGGGATGGACAATATTTACTCCAGAGAAAAATTATTCTTTAATTTCATTATCTAAAACTTTCTGGTCGCATGAAATTTTATTGATTGATGAGGAAATGGGATCACAAAAGCTGGATCTCCCAGATGATGCCGATTTCCAGGGTCTCTGGAAAGATCAAATTGTGGTCATCCTTAGATCTGATTGGCTGGGATATACAGAAGGGTCTCTGGTTGCAGTGGATCTGAATACAAATGAAAAAACGGATATATATGTCCCTGATGCATCCAGTTCGATTTCAGAAATTGCATTTACTTCAAACTCTTTACTCCTGATCATACAGGAAGATGTGGTTGACAGGGCTTTTCGAGGACAACTGCAAGATAAGGAATGGGTTCTGGAAGATCTATCGCTTCCCGCAGGTGGCACTTTGTCCATAAGCAGTGTTGATCCTCTCCATCCCAACTTTTTTTATAACTTCACGGATCTGATTACGCCTTCGACCCTGGGGTATTTTAGTGATGCAGCCACAAATCCAAGGCGTATCACTCAATCGCCAGCTCGATTCAACAGCGAGAATCTTAAAGTGACACAGCGGTTCGCCATCAGTAAGGATGGTACCAGAGTTCCTTATTTTCTTGTGAGTCGAGAGGATATTGCTCTGGACGGGAACAATCCCACCCTGCTCTATGGATATGGTGGCTTTGAAGTTTCACAGAAATCGCGGTATTGGTCGAAAACGGGCAAACTTTGGATGGAAAAAGGAGGCGTGTTCGCATTGGCCAATATCCGGGGTGGTGGTGAATATGGCCCATCCTGGCACCAGGCTGCACTCAAAACCAATCGACACAAATCTTATGAAGATTTTATTGCCATCGCTGAACAGCTGATCAGCAGCAAGATCACCAGCCCAAGACGTCTTGGTATCATGGGTGGCAGTGGCGGTGGTCTCCTGGTTGGAAGTGTTTTTGTCATGCGTCCAGACCTGTTCAATGCCATGGTTGCACAGGTGCCACTCCTGGATATGCTTCGATATCACAAGCTTCTGGCTGGTGCAAGCTGGATGGGTGAATATGGTGATCCGGAGGACCCGGTCGAAGGGGCTTATTTAAAAAAATATTCTCCCTACCATAATATTTTCCGGGATAAAAAATATCCCATGCCCTTGTTCACCACCTCCACCAAAGATGATCGCGTCCACCCCGCTCATGCCAGGAAAATGGTGGCACGTATGCAGGAACAGGGACATCCTGTCATGTATTATGAGAACATCGAAGGGGGTCACGCGGCTGGGGCAAATTTAAAGCAGTATGCCAGGACGGCAGCCATAGAGTTTACCTATTTACACAAAATGCTCATGGATTAGTCGCTCAGAAGCTACTGATTTAACAGATTCGGGGGAGTTGCTCACCTACGGGCATATCAACGATTCGATTCGCACCCAGGCCAGTCTGCATCGCCACGATTCCAGGATGTTTATCCGTCACTTCTCCAACGATGACTGCAGCTCGTCCATGCTCATTCTTTTGCATGGCAGCCAGCATCTCGTCTGCAACATCCGGAGGAACGATTGCCACCAGCTTGCCCTCGTTGGCGACATAGAGGGGATCAATTCCTAATATTTCGCAAGCACCCCGCACATTTTCTTTTACAGGAATAGTATCACCATAAAGCTGAATACCTACGTTTGAGGATGAGGCGAATTCATTCAGGGTTGTTGCCAGACCCCCACGGGTTGGATCCCGCAATGCATGGATAGATGAACTCACGGCCAGCATATCCTGAACGAGTTGATTCAAGGCGGCTGTATCGCTTTCAACCTTGGACTGAAATGACAAACCTTCCCGGGTTGTCATTACTGCCATGCCATGATCGGCAAGTGTCCCGGAGAGTAAGATCTTGTCGCCCACCTTCAGGTTTGCAGCCGATATATTGACTTCATCTGGAACAAATCCGAATCCACTGGTATTGATGAACAGCTTATCACAACTGCCACGGTTGACGACCTTGGTATCTCCTGCAACGATCTGTACACCAGCCAGTTTGGCTGCCTTTTCCATGGATAGGACAATACGGTGTAGTGTCTCAAAGGGCAAACCCTCTTCCAAAATAAATCCCACACTTAAATATTTGGGGATGGCACCGCTCATGGCAATGTCATTTACCGTACCGTTGATCGCCAGATCACCAATATCTCCTCCTGGGAAAAAGATGGGGTCTACAACAAATGTATCTGTGCTAAATGCGATGCGTCCACCGGGATTATCAAGGACAGCCTGATCTTCCATTTTTTCCAGCGTGCTGTTCAAAAAGCGGGGGAGAAAGATCTTGTCTATCATCTCATTTGATAGCTTCCCGCCAGCGCCATGGGCGAGTTGAACCGTGTCGTGGCTAAGAATGGGAACTGGACATGATAATGCTTCAGGAAAATCCATGTATTGACTCACTTCTCTTCAGGAAATTTAATCACTGAGAATGCGTTGATATTTATAGTAGGCTGCACAGGCACCTTCACTTGAGACCATGGTGGCACCCAGGGGATTTTGCGGTGTGCATTCCTTGCCAAAAGCAGGACAATCATGGGGTTTTTTCAACCCCTGCAAAATCACACCACTGATACATGCTTCTGGTTCTTCAGTGTGGATATCTCCTACTGAAAATTTCAATTCAGCATCGAAGGCAGCATATTTTTCGCGAATTTTGAAACCACTTACGGGAATCTCACCGATACCCCGCCATTTCCTATTGGCTACTTCAAAAACGTCCTTGATCAAAGCCTGTGCCGGCTGATTTCCTCCCTGCTCAACAATCCGGGCATATCTATTTTCCACATTGTAGGTGCCTGCTTCCAACTGTTTCACCGTATGCAGGATACCATCCAGTACATCCATGGGTTCAAAGCCAGTAATGACGATGGGGACTTTATATTTCCTGGCAATGGGATCGTATTCATCCCATCCCATTACCGTGCAAACATGACCAGCAGCCAGGTAGCCCTGCACTCGATTTTTCGGAGAGGAAAGTAGCGCTTCCATGGCGGGAGGAACCAACACATGGCTGACCAGCTCACTAAAATTCTCTAAGCCTTCTTTGGCGGCCTGGGCAACGGCCATAGCGTTTCCAGGTGCTGTGGTTTCAAAACCGACCGCAAAAAAAACAACTTCCTTGTCAGGATTCTCGCGGGCAATTCTCAGACTTTCCAGGGGAGAGAATACGGTTCGTACATCGCCCCCTTCTGATCTTACCATGAATAGATCTTTGCGGCTACCGGGAACTCTAAGCATATCACCAAAGCTGGTAAAGATGACATCTGGTCGACTGGCAATTTCAATCGCTTTATCAATTATTTCCAGGGGTGTCACACAGACTGGGCATCCCGGTCCATGGACCAGCTCGATTTCTTTTGGAAGCACCTGATCAATGCCATTGCGGATAATGGAATGGGTTTGACCACCACATATCTCCATGATAACCCAGGGTTTTGAGGTGACTGCCCGGATCTCGCCGAGAATTTTTTTCGCTATAACAGGATCGCGGAATTCATCGAGGTACTTCAATCGGGACGCTCCAACTTGTTCATTTCCATTCCCTGAGAATTGGCACGATCAATCAGCTCATCCCAGGCATCAAAAGAATTCCTGGCTTCTTCTTCGTTTAACACGGAAAGTGCAAATCCAGCGTGGACAATGGTATACTGACCAATTTCGATCTCAGGCACATACTCAAGGCAAGCCTTGCTGATGGATCCAGCGAAATCAACATTACCCATTTTGAGACCATTTTCATCAAAGATTTCCAACAATTTACCAGGTATCGCTAAGCACATAAAGTAGTTCCTGAGATTACGGGTTAAATGAGTTAATTAAAATATGATAGAGCAAAATAAATATGGTCTATTTGTTTTTTCTTAAATAGTTCTGAAAACCTAATATCATTTTTGATATTTCTTCACATTCAATATAGAGTTCATTGAAATTATCTGGTCCAATATAGCCTAAATCGAGGGCAATATATAAATGAGATTGCAGCTCCGATGCTGATCCATGTGCTATATTTAGAAAGTATGCAAATTCTTTCTTGGATTTTCGACCAAATCCCTCTGCAATATTAGCCATAATTGATATTCCGCATCTGCGAGTTTGATCCTTCAACGAGAAATCCCTTTTAAAAGGACCTGAATTTGAAATTGAATATAAATTTGAGACAAGGTTTCGCGTTTTCTTCCATGCCAAAATTTCCTCAAACTTTTTGAGTGTGCTCATACTTTCTCCTGTTTTAAGGGTGGGTTCAGCACACGTTAACTCAATAACTCAATAACTCAATAACTCAATAACTCAATAACTCAATAACTCA
>CAZVSF010000083.1:1198-12549 GCA_964630195.1 uncultured Lentisphaeria bacterium | reverse complement strand
TAAAAAAAATGGCAGCCCAATCAGACCAGATGCAATCAAATCTGCAGCAGCAAATGATGGATGAAGTAATGTCCGAATTTCGTTCAGCACTCTTGAAGACCTTGAGAATTTCGCAGGCCCAGGAAGATCTTGAAACTCCCACTGCACAGACATCGCGCCAGAGTTCCCTCTTGCGAGAGTATGCCGACTCCCAGATGGGTCTCATCCAAAGCTTGCAGCAATTGGCAGCTGAACTTGAAAGTCTGGGAAACAAAACTTTTGCCGTTTCGCCGGCGATGGGTCGTTCCATGGGAACTGCCATGGCTCGTATGCAGGAAGTTATTAAGGGACTGGAAGCCAGAAACCCCAGAAGCGCAGCTCAGTCACAGGCTGCAGCACGTGAAAGTTTGAATCGCATGGCTCGTCAGCTGGCCAATTCAATGGAGTCACTGCAAGCATCGGGAGAGTCCAGTGGTTTTAGTGAATTTATGCAGCAGTTGCAGCAGATGGCAGGTCAGCAGCAAGGGTTGAATCAGCAAACGATGATGCAGATGGGAGCTGGAAATCCTTCTATGATGCAACAGCTGGCACGTCAACAGATGCAACTCAGAGAAGCGCTCAAACAAATTGAAAATGGGATGGGCTCAGATTCTCGCATGCTTGGTGATCTTGGGAAAATTGGCGAAGAAATGGAAGATGTTGCCAAAAAACTCCAGGCAAAACGACCCTCTCAAAAGATTCATGAGCAGCAGGAACGTATCTTGACAAGACTGCTGGATGCACAACGCTCGGCAACCAAAAAGGATTTTAGTAAGAAAAGGAAATCAGAAACTGGGAACTCAAATCCGCTCTGGACGGGAAAGGATGCCCTCCCTGAGGGGTTGGGTGAAACCAGAAATCAACTTTATGAGGAACTGATTTTTAGCTTGAAGCAGGAATACACTCGCGAAGAACAGGCACTTATCCGTGAATATTTCAACCGCCTGGAGGCTGAGATCAATGAATAGAAATTTATTAATCTCAATACTTCTGTTCATATCTATCCATTTAGTTGCGATCGACCCAGCCATAGGGCAAAATATTTCCCGCCGTTCGCGTGTCAATGAGCAGCTTTTGGAAAAACGAGCAGCCAGCCTGGCTCGCCTGGGTAGAGCTGAAGAAGCTGTGGATCTATATCTTGAGATTTTGTACAAAAATCCACAAAACGCGAATGTTTATTTTAGAATAAGCAGTTTGTTGCCAGGCAAAGAAAATGCGCCTGTTTTAATGGAAATTCTTGAAGATATCATAAAAACCCAATCCAGGAATACGCGTCTTGCTGCTGAGAGAGGTCGTCTCCTTTACATATTGGACAGGAAGCAGGAAGCCATTCAGGAATGGCAGCGCCTCATTGAAGAACATCGTGAGGATCGCTATGTATATACTACCCTGAGTAATGCCATGCTCCAGGCGGGGGCAAGTGATGAGGCAATCCAACAATTACTTGAAGGTAGACTGGCTTTGAATGAACCCGGAGCCTTCGCTTTGGATCTGGCAAGAATCTATGCAGCCAAACATAATTATGATCTTGCCAGTCAGGAATACATACATCATCTGGATAAGAACCCAGGTATGCTAGAGTACATCAGTAATCAACTCATTGGGTTGTTGGAAAACGAAGGCTCCTTCGAGCTTATTAATAAAAACATGGCTCAAATGATTGCCAGTCCGGGGAACCATCAGATCATCGTCCTGTCACAGGCAAAACTCCTGTTGCATCAGCAGCTCTATGCGGAGTGTGCACAGACCATATTATCGTCTGATGTCAGCAGATCTCTGGATGATGTCATGGGCATAGCTGATGAATTGCTGGCCGAACAAGCCTGGGTACCGGCTGCTGATCTATATCTATTTATTTCGGCGAACAGCACGGATAAAAGACAGGTTGGCCGAGCTTTGCTTAATCTGGCTTTAACATATGAGCATCGCCTGCAGCGCGAGGAAGCTTATAAATCATTAAGCGGCTATTTCCCTGGCAACCAATTCTTTGCATTTGACGTAAGAATACCCAGTGGAGAAGACGCTTCATTGGAGCGGACTCTGAAACTCTATGATAGCCTCCAAACACTTCTCCCAAAAACCCAGGAGGCATTTCAAGCCTCGTATCATATTGCTGAGATTCAACTTATGCTAAACGGGGATGTGGACAGGGCTATCAGGGGTTTCCAGAATGTTTTCAAAAATGCCAACCGCAGGGAGATCCGATTGGCAGGAGGTAAACGTTTGGTGGATGCCTGGTTGGTAAAGGGTGACACGACAGCCGCGATCAATGCATTGAATAAAATTGCCGATGACCTGAATATTGACGAGGATTCACCGCAGATCATCGCCACTAGAATCAAACTTCGAATTCATCAGGAAGACCTTCTACGCCTCAAGAAGGAATTGCTAAACCTGAGTGGTGCTGCTTCTCCCATGAACCCGATATTTAATGATGGTCTTGAACTAATGGCCTTACTGGATGGAAATGGTTTCCCCGACGACCCCAGATTAATTCAATATTTGAAAGCTGAAAGGCTGATCGGTCAGCACAAATTGACCGAGGCGGTAAGGGTGCTTCAGTCTATCCAGGGAGATTCAGATACAATTGCAGACGAAGCTGAAGTTCGCGCGATTCAGATCTACCTCGTTTTAAGTGAGTATGACCAGGCAATCAGTGCCATGGATGCCTTCCTGGAACACTTCGCTGATTCTCCCTGGCGTGCAAATGTGCTGGTCTGGCGCGGGGAGCAGATCCAGTATGGTCAAAATGAGCCCCAACTGGCCATACCCTATTATGAGGAAGTGATTGTGAATCATCCGGAGTATCTGGGTATTCAAGAGCTAAGAATCCGCCTGAGAAATCTAATAGGTGGTGGTTCATGATGCTTTTAAAACGAATCATGATTCTTGCTCTGATCGGTGGATCACTATTCTCTCAAAAAATTCTGATCCCCATGGATGAAACGCAGAGTGATCACCTCAAGGCATACGGGGTGGCCTTCTGGGTGTTGGAGCGCGATATTGA
This sequence comes from uncultured Lentisphaeria bacterium, assembly GCA_964630195.1. Lineage (GTDB taxonomy): Bacteria > Fidelibacterota > UBA8477 > UBA8477 > JABMPR01 > JABMPR01. The sequence goes on along the minus strand of CAZVSF010000083.1, from coordinate 9,524 downwards.
TATTGAGTGGTTACTGAACTACAGGGGTGGTAGCTTCCTGGTAGATCAATATGCTGAAATTGTACGCGAGTTACGATTACGGGATGTGGGATTTGAAACGGTTCCACCAGGAGCAGAGTTGAATATCTACGCCACGATCGAATCGAATAATATGGATATTGTCCTTCTGGAGAAAGCTCCAAAAGTTGCGGTCTATTCTCCTCCAGGGAAGCAGCCCTGGGATGATGCCGTGACCCTTGCTCTCGAATATGCTGAAGTAGAGTATGATGTGATCTGGGATGCTGAGGTTCTTGATGGAAAATTAAGTGACTATGACTGGTTGCATCTTCATCACGAAGATTTTACCGGTCAATATGGCAAGTTCTACAGAAACTACCGTAATGCTGCCTGGTATCGGAAACAGCAAAGTGAATATGAAGCCTTCGCAAAAATGAGGGGTTACCCCAGTGTCTCTGAAGAGAAAAAAGCTGTCGCCCGAACCATTCGGAGCTATGTCCTGAACGGTGGCTTCCTCTTCGCCATGTGCAGTGCCACCGATGCCCTGGATATTGCCCTTGCTGCCGAAGGTGTGGATATTGTAGCTCAGCCATATGATCACTCCCCGGCAGATCCCCAGGCACAATCGAAGTTGGATTTTGGGAAAACCATGGCCTTTGAAAACTTTCAGTTGATTGTGGATCCAATGATTTACGAATACAGCAATATTGATGAGCCGCCCAGTGACAGACCTCGTACACGCGGGGCAGAGGCGGATTATTTTACTCTGTTTGAATTCTCAGCAAAATGGGACCCGGTCCCAACCATGCTCACCCAAAACCATGTCGGCGTGATCAAAGGATTTATGGGACAGACGACAGGTTTCAGACGATCTACCATCAAGAAACATGTGGTTGTGATGGGTGATGTTCCCGGGCAGGAGCAGGTAAAGTACATCCATGGCGCTTTGGGGAAGGGAACTTTTACTTTTTTAGGGGGTCATGATCCTGAGGATTATCAGCACTTTGTTGGAGACCCTCCCACACAATTATCGCTGCACAGAAACTCGCCCGGTTATCGTTTGATACTAAATAATATTCTATTCCCAGCCGCAAAAAAGAAGGAACGAAAAACCTGAGAATCAGGCTCTGTCAAGTGCTTAAGATGATCCCTTTGCGAAAATCGTTTCCATTGGCCTCACACCTTAATCACATAGTACTTTGTATTTTTAAGCTGAGGTGTACTTTTTAAGCCAAACATGAAAACAATTATCGGAGTTATTCTCGTATTAGCAGGTTTATGTGTTCAGGCACAGGACACGAGCTATACCTACCTTGGCTGGGGAAAACCTGGTTCAGCTCGGCCCATATCTCTGGATTCCTTAAAAGGACTGCCATTTACTGAAGTTAAAATTGTACAGGACAATCCTGTTCTTATCAAACGCTTTGACAAGAACCATGGGATTCATGAGCACGTGAAAAACACCTATGATGAGAGAGGGAATCATATTGCCAGCAAGCGGTTTGATGCCAAAGGGCGCTTGCGGGAAGAAAATGTGTTTGAGAATGATCCCACAGAAATGGCATTATTCCGGACAATTTTTGGGAATACCTTTGTTCCTGAAAACTCCAATTTCATGATACGCAGGGAATACAATGAATTTGAACGCGAAACAGGATATTTTGTTGTTGGAGTAATGGGGCAGACACTTTGCTCCAGAAAGACATATTACCGCGATGACAGGCGCAAGGATCGTGAAATTTTGAGGGATGATCTTGCTGGAAAAGTGTTAACGGAGCGACGCTATAAATATGTAGACTCAGAAAACCGCACCGTCTTAGAAGAATTTGATGGTTCGGGCAAGTTGATTCAAAGGGTTGTTTTGTTTGATCACCACGATATTATCCCGGAATAAAAAACCAGGAGGAATGATGAGTAGAAGTTTGACCTTGATATTGATTCTATGTACTGCCATGCTTGGTTTTGCACAGGATGTTACTGAGGATGCTGATGTTGCCGCAGCCGACCCCGTTGCTGAGTTACTGCTGCAGGCTGAAGACGCTCATGATGCCAAGGATTTTGAGCGAACCATGAAACTCCTCAAAGAGGCCGAGCAGCTTGATGATCAAAATGAGGAAGTCCTGTGGAAGATAAGTCGAGGATATTTCGACTTTGCAGATCGAAAGCCCAATGATGTTGAATATAAGAAGCAATACATCTATGATGGTCGCACCTATGCAGAACGAGCGCTGGCAATAAATGACAAAAGTGCAGGTGGACATAAGTGGTATGCCATCCATCATGGTCAGATCGGTGAGGCAGAAGGCACTGAACAAAAAATAAAAAATTCTTACGGGATGCGAGATCACACTCTGCTGGCCATCAAATATGACCCTTCAGATGCAGGAAACTACCACGTCATGGGTCGCTGGCATTACGCACTTTCAGATCTATCATGGATCGAACGGCAGGTTGCCAGTATAATTTACGCAACCCCACCAGACGCTTCTTTTGAAGAAGCCCTGGAGTTTTTCAAAAAAGCTCATGATCTGGATAGACAGGATATTCGGAACATGCTCTATATCGGATATTGTTACAGCGAGCTTGATGATGATAAATCTGCTGCAGATTGGTTTAATATGGCGATTAATGCAAATGCCACCAGCGAAAGTGATAGAGGATTACAGGCTGAGGCTAAAGCAGCATTAGACGATCTATAATAAAAATAGTCTTGGAAAGGGCACTCCGTGAAGTGCCCTTTCTTTTTTAAGCTAAGGACAATACATGATTACCCCAAAGCCTGTTCAGCCCGGCGCTACGATTGGTCTTATTTCTCCTGCTTCGGCACCAAAACCTGAAAAACTTGATCGCGGGATAAAATATCTTCTCTCAATGGGATACAAGGTCAAGGAAGGGGCAAATCTAAGGGGGAAGAATAAATATCTCTCAGGCTATGGTCCTGAACAGATTGCTGATATTCATTGGGCATTTGAAGATGATGAAGTCGATCTCATTATGTGCAGTCGGGGTGGCTATGGGACGCCAAGATTTTTAGATGATCTGAATTATGAACTCATTGCCCAGCATCCCAAGTTCTTTATTGGTTATTCTGACATTACAGCCCTTCAATGTGCGCTTGCAGTAGAGACTGGGCTGGTCAGCATCTCCGGGGTGATGGCCGCCGTCGAGATGGCAGTTGAGGATGGGATAGACCCTTTTACTGAAGACGTTTTCTGGAACCTGATCAGCAAACCCATGGCAGGGCAAGTATTGAAGAATCCAGACGATATGCCACTGGCTATTTTATCTGGAGGACAGGCTGAGGGACCTCTCGTTGGCGGTTGCTTATCCTTGTTCAATAATCTTATGGGTACGCCATATTTTCCTGATGTTGCCGGTGGCATTCTGGTTCTGGAGGATATTGGAGAAAATGTACAACATCTGGATCGTATGCTCAGCCAATTCAAGATGGCAGGATTTTTCCATGGGGAGGAGCGCATAGGTGGCATGATGTTGGGTCAATTTATTGATACCTGGGAATCCGGCGATAAAGATGATTTTCTACTGGATGAACTGGTGCGTGATATCATTGGAAAAGTTGATTTCCCAATTGTTTCAAGTGTGGCTTATGGTCATGGCATGCGCAAATTGACGCTGCCCCTCGGGGCTCAAGTGAAATTAAGTGGAGATGATGGGAGCTTGACGATCCTATGACCTTTGAATGGACAGAATGGCTCGGTTATATCGCTTCGGTAATTGTCGCAGTTTCACTTACTATGTCAAATATCCGACGGTTGCGTTGGATCAACATGATGGGCGCCATCATTTTTACGATATATGGAGCTGTCCTGCACCTCTATCCCATCCTGGTTGTAAATGCATTTATTGTTGGCGTGAATATTTATTATCTCATACGAATTGCGCTTACACGGGATCACTTTCACCTGATACCCATTTCCTGGGATACCAGTATTTTTCTGCCCCGATTCATCGAATTCTATCTGATGGATATTCGCAAGCATTTTCCAGACATCACAGTGGATGATTTGCGTCAATACAGATCGATTTTTATTACTCGAAACGTGGTTCCAGTGGGTCTATTTATTTATGAGCGCCTGGAAGATGGCATTATCCGGGTGCATCTTGATTATGAAATACCCATGTATCGTGATTACGAGAGTGCCCGTTACTTTTTCAGGGAATTCCGGCAAATGGTCCAGGAGAAGGGATTCCACACCTATGTTGCCTACAGCAAGGTGCCGGTACACCAGAGGTATTTGCGCAAAATGAAATTTGTGGAAGATCCCAATGAACCGGGTCGTTTTATTCGCAAAATGTAATGGGAACCATTAATTCAGGAGAAAATCCAATGCTTCGAAAACTTGTTTATCTATTATTGCTCTTCAACACGCTGACATTTGCTCAAAATCTTCAACTACACTATGAGGCATCAGGCGATCGGGAGTACTTTGTTTCAACTCTGGAAATGTTCAAACCGGATAATTACGGCTCAACGTTCTGGTTTGTGGATATGGAGTATGCAGCTCCCGGTGTGAAGGGTGTTTCACTCTCGTATTGGGAAATAGCCAGAGCTTTTACTCTACCCTTAAATAATCTGTCAGCCACTATTCAGTACAATGATGGTGTCGCCAATTTTGGCTCTCTTGGACAGGTATGGTTGGTGGGTGTAAACTATTATCTTGATCTGGGCTTTATTGCCTTGCCAATAGATGTTCTCTATCGAAAGGCTCAAGGAGCCGATTCACCGGATTTTCAAATAACTACCACATGGTTTTTACCCCTTATGGATGGCAATATCGAATTATCAGGATTTTTTGATTATTGGTCAGAGGACGAACCTGGATCGGATGGGAAGCAATTCGTCCTTCTGGGCGAGCCACAGATCTGGTACAATGCCAATGAACATTTATCCATAGGCAGCGAAGTGGAAATCAGTAATAATTTTGTGTTTGGGTCAGAAGGCCTCCAGGCGCTGCCCACCATAGGGTTGAGGTGGACCTTTTAGTTATTAGGTGGTAATCAGAATACTATTGAAAAAGAGGCTGTCCCAAATGGGTGGCCTCCTTTTTTTATATTAGGGGTTCTGGGATCCTCCCCAAAAAAGGGCCATAGCCCAAGGTGTATCGGCAGCATGGTTGGGCTAAAGCCCTGAATTCATAGTGGTGTATTATGTCACCAGGCTGAAGCCTGGTGTTATTGAGAAACTTTTATAACTATAGATTTCTGTTTGGTTGCTATTGCCTATATTCTGATGGAACTGTGGCTAAAAAAAAGAAGCCGTCTCAGGTGATGAGACAGCCTTTTTTTAATTTATAAGATGATCAGGATACTTGACGTAGTCGTTCGTTGGTGAAAAGAATGATGTCGTATGGATCTGAAATGCTGCTGGAAGAATGGATATAAAATATCTTTGCATCCTTGCCCTTCTCAATACTGCCAATTCTATCTGTGAGACCGAGTGCCCGGGCACCATTCAAAGTGGCCATCTTGATGATTTCTTCCGGTTTAAAACCATATTCAGCAGAGGCTGATCTCATTTCAGCCCGGATATCCATATGCTCGGCAAATGTCCCCAGACAAATATTGAAGCCCTTTTCCTGAATAAGTTGTCCAGGTGCCGTGCCAAATTCCCATTGACGATCAAAGCGGGGATGTAAGCACATGTGAAAGGTTTCTGGTCGGCCTCTCAGGAAATCGAGCTCTTCCTCTTCCATAAGAATGACCTGGCTTAAAATGGTTTCATGTGCAGCGAAGGCGTTGTTTACAAAATATCGAATTGGTGAGCATCGTGGTGCTTGCCACCGATAGTCCATATCCTCTTTGCCAAGGAGATATTGATAGATCCTACCCTGACCCTTCATAAAAAAAACATCCTCTTCCCTCATGAATGAGACGGGGAGTGCTGTTCTATCTTCAATGCGGGAAATTTGCCTGAAAACCTCGGGACTCAGGTTAAACAGAAACTCGCCGGCATAATGGTAGCGCGTAAGATCTGTGTTGGAAAAGGAACGACGATTTTTCCATACTTCAAATGAATTACCCTCTCGAAAACCATGCAGCATCTGAAAAACAACGGAGTACAGTCCTGCGTTTTCAAGGTGCTTGCTGATTTCGGGATGCCGTGTGCGAATTCCGATGGCAGCGGTGCCATAGTCGTATCCACGCTTAATTGCGCTGAGCAGTTCACTCTCAGCCTCGAGTTTTGAGCTTACTCTGGAATCATTTTTTCCAGAATGCAGCCAGTTCAGAAAAGACCCTCGGGGTGTCGTTTGAGGGTCTGCTACAGAATAATCCGGGTGAAAAAGAGCATTAACCAGCGAGGGACAAACAACAGCGTGTCCCAGGTCTTGAACCGATTTAATATCTCCCTCATACTCGCTTTGTTTTCCAACTGCAGAGATTTTTCCATCAGCCAGAGAGATAAAGCCATCTTTTATTGGCTCGCTGACGATAGGGAGCACCCATTCGGAAAAAAAAGTACGTTCAACCATGCTAACAATGTAATTAGGAAATATGAATTACGTATCAGGAATTGAAAATGAGTCTCGGCTCATGGGCTTTTCGTCTATATTAGTGCCCATGACAGACAAAATATCAGAGCACAGAAAAAATATTGATGACCTGGATATAAAAATTTTGAAACTGATCCAGGAACGGGTTAACCATGCCATTAGTATTCGGCATTTAAAAACTGAACAGGGCATCCCTCTGTTCACCCCTGAGAGAGAAGCAGAGTTAATTAATCGTCTTATCGAAAAATCGAAAGGTCACCTCCCTGCAGAGGTCATCGAAGACATCTGGAAAACTATTATCAAGGGAGGGAAGCGCACAGGGGATACCCAATTATAGGGTAAATACTTGCATAAGTTCGGTATTATGGCATAAGAATTGAACTTTAAAATGTATCAAGATTTTATTACTAACCTGATAAAAGGAGTTTAAAGAATGAGTAGAAGAAAAATATCACTTATTGGTGGTGGACAGATTGGTCAGATTCTGGCCCTGCTCTCTGCACAAAAGGAATTGGGTGATGTTGTCATTTTAGATATCCCTGCTTTTGAAGGACCAGTAAAGGGGAAAGCGCTGGACCTTATGGAAATGCGCCCTCTCGAGGGATACGATGTCAACATTAATGGGACCAGCGATTATGCAGACATAGCTGATTCAGATGTGGTCATCATTACCGCCGGTGTACCCCGCAAACCGGGTATGTCGCGTGATGATCTATTGGAGATTAATCTCAAGATCATAACTAATGTTGCTGAGAATGTTAAAAAATATGCCCCCAATGCATTTGTGATCGTTTTATCCAATCCATTGGATGCGATTGTGTATGCCTTTTATAAGGTATCAGGTTTTTCAAAAAACAAAATTATCGGAATGGCGGGGGCCCTGGATTCATCACGATTTAAAGCATTTATTGCAATGGAAACTGGCTATTCAACACAGGATGTATCCTGTCTTGTCCTGGGAGGTCATGGTGATACTATGGTTCCCCTGACTCGCCTTGCCACAGTCGGTGGCGTACCCGTGACCGAGCTCCTGGATGCTGAGACTCTGGCAGCCATTGAAAAGAGAACCCGTATGGCAGGTGGAGAGATCGTAAAACTACTGGGCAATGGATCGGCATTCTTTAGCCCGGCTCAGTCAGCGATAGAAATGGCTGAATCCTACCTTTTGGACAAAAAACGGATCATTCCAAGTGCAGCATTGTGCGATGGTGAGTACGACATTGATGGTCTCTTTATTGGTGTGCCCTGCGTGATTGGTGCAGGCGGTATAGAAAAGATCGTCGAAGTCAAATTGAATGATGATGAAAAGGCAGCTCTCAAAGTGACTGCTGATCATGTCTCCAGTGTGGTTGCAGAAACCAAGCTCTAGACAATTGATTACATGGGAAAAGGGAGTGTTGCGACACTCCCTTTTCCATTTTTGTATATGCTCGTTCACAACGTTGTTTGCTTTTCTGCTTATTGCTTGTGAGACATCCCTTAATTCTAATGTGGATCAAATCCTGAGCCCTGAGGCGCAAGCCCTCATTGACAGTGCTTTTGCACCATTTGCTTCAGATACGCTTGTGGATCATCATGTACATATTCTTGGGTTGGGAAACACATCAAGCGGAATTGAGATCAATCCAGATACCCGCTCCTATATGCACCCCTTTAAAATGACACGCTTTAATTATTTCATGGATGCCGGCAATGTCAGCAATGAGACCCTGGCAGATGAACAATACATAGCATCTCTTCTCGCGCAAGTTGACAAGATCCCCGTTGAATATCGTGTTCTGGGTTTAGCACTTGATCGCTTTTATACAGAAGATGGG
>CAZVSF010000083.1:0-1098 GCA_964630195.1 uncultured Lentisphaeria bacterium | reverse complement strand
ATACAGTCTCTGGAAAAGTGGGCAATGAAGGGAGTTCGTGTGGTAAAATGGATCCCGAATGCCCAGGGGATCGATCCATCATCACCCCTTTGCGACTCATTCTATGTTGCGATGAATCGGCTCGATATGGTCCTCCTGAGCCATGCGGGGAACGAGCAAGCCCTGGATTCTCAAGGCAGACAATATCTGGGGAATCCCCTCCGGTTACGCCGACCATTGGAGGCTGGAGTCAAGGTAATTGTCAGTCATTGCGCAACATCGGGTTCATCAGAGGATCTTGAGGACCCCGATCATGGAGATGTGGACAATTTCGCTCTTTTTATGAGACTTTTTGATAATCCAGAATACGAAGGATTACTTTTTGCAGATATTTCTGCCATGACGTTGGTAAATCAGGTGGGAAATTCCTTAAAAGAAATTTTGTCTCGTCCAGACCTCCATTCACGGTTGTTATATGGGAGCGACTATCCCCTGCCGGCAGTAGATATTTTGAATCAGAATTATGCACTGGGTCTACTGGGATATCTGAATGAGGACCAAATTGAAGCGTTGAATGAAATTCAAGGGGTAAACCCGCTTCTCTATAGTTTTGTCCTTATGCGATCCGTGAAGCACCCTGAGAGTGGTGCCAAGTTCTCAACAGATCTTTTCAGGAATAGACTTCCCTAAATTATTTCCCCACGACCTTAACCCGAATTTTTCGTTTGCGAGGTCCATCAAATTCACAGAAATAGATACCCTGCCATGTCCCAAGTTGCAGATGACCTTCTTCCACGATCACCTGTGTAGAATTGCCCATGAGAGATGATTTAAGGTGGGCTGCCGTGTTTCCCTCAAAATGTTTATAATCTGGGTGTTCCCAGGGTACCAATCTCTCGAGAATATTGAGTAGGTCATGCGTGACGTCAGGATCGGCATTTTCATTGATCGTCACACCTGCAGTTGTGTGTGATACGAAAACAGTAAGTATTCCAGATTTAATGCCACTTTCCGCGAGGGCTTCTATGACCATTGGCGTAATATTGATGAATTGGCTGTGTTTCTCAGTTGTTAATGATTTGGTTATCATAATGATCCCCCCCAATTTCCCTTAGCTTT
>CAZVSF010000082.1:0-12701 GCA_964630195.1 uncultured Lentisphaeria bacterium | reverse complement strand
TGGTGCCCGAGACTGGAGTCGAACCAGCACGTACAATAAAGTACACTAGGTCCTGAACCTAGCGCGTCTACCAATTCCGCCACCCGGGCATATCAAAAAAGCGGGCTAATGTAATCCCCCCCTCAACCCCTGTCAATCAGGAAAAAACAAGAATAATTGCCAGATTTGAGAGGAGCAATAAACCGGCGATGATCAGGACTACCGGGGCTTGAGATAGACTGAGCTTGAGAGTTAAAACCGGCCAGTTCTCCTGAGTACCCTGTGAAAGTAATTTCAGGCTTTTGATGAAAAGAACCCCTGTCCAGCCATAGGCAAATGGTGCCAGTAGAGGTGTGTTCCCCCACAAGATGGAGGACGAGTCCACTTTCCAATGGATCAAGCCATATTGTGACAGGAGCGCTTCAAAAAAGAATGAAATGAAAATCATGGTCATGAAAATGAGAGGTAAATGAAGATCAAAGGGTGCCGACTTCAGGTATTCACGCTCCAGATAGTTATTGCTCCAGATGAAAGCGATATAAGCAGTATCTGCCCAGAATAGCAGGTAAATGATCGGCAACTTAAACAGTGTGAGATGGAAATCGCCGTAATCATAAATATCCATGAGTCCGCCAAGCGCGTATTCCCTGAGCAACCCTAATACCAGACCGGATACCCAGAACACTCGCACGAATGATAGTGTATTGACTTTTGTGGCATGTATGACCAGAATTCCAGTGATCAAAATGAGACTGATCTCAATCAGCCAGATCATTCTGTATTTCTCTTACTTTTTTGTTCAATGAAACAAGACCCCAGATCAAAATCGGCAGATTCGCCCAGAGTAGATCATAGCGTTTGTTGATGAGCTCGCTGATAATTGCAATGCCCAATAGAAGGTCTATGACTCCATAGGGCAGATATGTGAGGAGTAATTTATTCATCTCATTGTGAGAAAATCGCAAAATGGTGCATTACCATGCTCCAGGCGCGGATTCGAATCAGCGCCTTGGAGCAATAAAGATTCTGCTGGTCGTCAGTTAATCGTTCCACTCTGCTTTGAAAATGTGTGTGGCCCTGGGATTTTCGGCATCTCGATTGGATGCGAAAGCCAGATATTTGCCATCAGGACTAAACATGGGGAAACTATCAAAATAGGTATTGTGGGTCAATCGGGTAAGACCCTGTCCATCAATGCCGATCATGTATAGCTCAAAATTGTGGCCATAGGCGCCAGCCTGTTCATTCCAATCATCCATATTGGATGAAAACACGATGTGTTTGCCATCAGGATGCCAGGACGGTGCCCAATTGGTAGCGCCGTTGTGGGTCAGGCGGATCTGATTCTTTCCCTCTGCATCCATGACAAAAACATCCAGGGGAACTGCCTCCACCTGATTCATAGCCATGTTCTCTTGCCAGCGCAGTGTGTCTTCAGCAGTCTCTGGATACCAGGAACGCCAGACGATCTTTTTCGCGTCTGGGCTGAAATAAGGACCACCATCATACCCGAGATGATTGGTAATTCTCTTCACGTCAGATCCATCAATGTTCATGGTAAATAATTCAAGATCATGATCAATTTCAGAGGTGAATACAACTTTGCCAGTTAGATAAGAGACAGTGGGCTCTGCATCGTAACCTTCATTCTTTCTGATTCGCACCAGGTCTGACCCATCAGGCTTGGCTGAGTAGATATCATAGGGAAAGAGCGGCCACAGGTATTTATTGCCCTGTGGTTTGGGTCGAGGTGGACAACTATCAACTACTCCGTAGGTGGACGCAAAGATAATTCTCTCCTTATCTATACTAAAATAGGAGCAGGTATTTGCCCCCAGATCAGGACTCACCTGATGCTGGTCACTGCCATCGGCATTCATGATATAAATTTTATCACAGGCATTGCCATCTCGTTTGCTCTGGAAAATTATTTGCTGACCCAGAGGACCCCAATAAGCTTCGCCATTATCACCTTCGAATGTCAATTGTTCAACATTTGAAAGACCGAATGGCCTTTTTTCTACCACAACCACTTGTTGGGTAGTGCAACTGACTGCCAAGAGGCTGGCCGCCACTAATACTAAGAACTTCATTTTCAATCTGTACTCCTGATTGTTTACGGGTTATTCAGAATAGGCTATTTTTCTTCCAATTCAACACGGTACAAAAGAACAGCATTGAACATATGAATTGCAAATAGATCTTTTCCAATTTGAGATAATTTTGGTAACGAGGTTGTCCAGCTTCCAAATGAGCTACGGTGGGCGATCTGGCCTGTTTTACTTACTGCTTCCAGCTCGAATTTTCGAAATGCCTGAACGCCATCCTCAGTAAAAAATGGTTCATATCTGATATACAGAAAGAGACCCCATTCGGGGAGGTATGTGGCATCGCTGATCGTCGATAAATCAATGGGATGATAGCTCGATACCAGCTTCCCATCCCCAAGGTTTACAACATTCAGATCTTTCTCTGAAATAACAAATGCCGTAGTGTTATTCAACAAGTCGATATTCCAGGTCTTCCAGGGGAAATGTCCAATCACTTTATCCCGATTAAACAGGGTGAGTGTAGACTCATAGCCATCATAGATCTCGAGAAAATAATAATTGGTACCCGTTAAGCCCTCAAGACCAACAAGTTTACCAGGAACTTTCACTGGATCTGATAAAAGTTTATTGTTATTCCATAAATGGAGATCGATCATAGCGGCTGAATCCGCGAGACCATTGGCGGGACACGATGATGCCGTGATAAACTCATTGAGATTCGCCAGTTGAGCGACCACAAGCTTTGGCTCACAGTTTTTTTCTAGTTGAGGAACTGCACTGGCTATAAAGAGCAGTGTGTCATCACCAGTCATCTCCAGCACCCAGGGTTGCTCGTCTTCTGTTAGAATAAGGCTACCTTGATTAGTAAGGGTCGCTTCAAGATTACCTTCTGATAATTGGACGCCCCTCACGAAAGTATACTCCGGATTGCCTTCGAAATCATAAACCTGATATGAGAACAGTATCTGCGGTTCTTCTGCATAATTGGACTCAGTTTGCTGTACCATCATAAAGTGAGAATGATCTTCACTCAATATAAACTCATCCCCTGCTGTGCGGTGGATGGTGATGATATCGTTCCCCAGGCTATCGTAGTAGGTAATCTGATTGCCATCAAGGGTGTACATGATGGGAAATCCGTTGTTGTTTGTGCGGAAGATGACTTCTTCGAGGGGTTTATCAAAAGTCCATTGAGCATAGGGCTCGATATGGAGAACATCAGCAAATGAAATTTGCAATAAACCCATAAAGAACAAAATGTATTTAATTTTCACAGCTTCCCTACTTAAGCAAAACTATCTTCGTCGTCTCACTACGCATATCCCCCTGGACGACCTGGACAAAATAGGCACCACTGGGCATGATCTGGCCAAAATTGTTTTCTGCATTCCAGATCCAGTGATAGGTACCTGGTCCAGGCGCAGATAGTTCCTGGTCCAAGATCAATCTCCCCTGGAGGTCATATACATGGATCTGAGCTGCGTCATGCTCGGCCAATTGGTACTCAATATTGATGAGTGGATTGAATGGATTGGGATATGCCCTTGATATGGCAAGGTGCTCAGGTAATTGGGCATCATCCACGTCCGAGGTACCATTAAAGTACTGCAATACCCTTCCCAACAGTGCACTTCTCTGAGCATCCGTATCAATGGTTTCAAAAGCCAGCCCCATGACGAAGGTGCCTGAATTGTTATCGCGATAGCTGATGGCAGCATTGAGGCCATTGCCATACTGCAGCGCAATTTCACCACCAGAAGCTGCCGAAAAATAGTCTGGCCAATCTTCGATATAGGGACTGGTGCCATAATTAAATGTGATACCTGAGAAATGAGGTGCAATACCAGTCACGCTTGAATTATTGGCATCATCACCTGCATAGGTCAAATGCAATATTTGATTTAAGAATCCCTGGTCCCCTGCAGATCCGGCACTCAGATCGTAGCCGATTTCAGCCCCGGATGCAAACAGATACCCACCCTGACTCAAATAGCCTGAGATGGCGCTCTGTTCCTGAGTGCTGAATGTTTCATCCGTACGACTATCATCTCCAACAAACCAAAATATAGCAGAATAATCATTGAGAGATGACGCAGTGGCTACCCATTCGTTGCTCACGGTTGTTAGGGCTGCTGACGATCCGCTATTAATAATAGCCTCGGAATAGTAGGTGGCAAAATTATGCTGATTGGCTGTCCAGGAACCATTTGTACGATCAAAGCCATCAACGATCAAGTATTGGGTCTCATTGCTATTGAGGCGAACCCCATAGGTGTCAGAGTACTCACTATGATTTGGGATGGGTGCACTATCTACTGCTTTCAAGCGAAATTGGATATAAGAATTCTCTGGTAAACCCTCTACCGTGAAACTGGTAAGATCTGCTGTAAGAATATCTGGGCCATGATTGGAGCTCCAGGTATTGCCATTAAAGGAAAATTGCAGGATATAACCCGCCAGGTCCGCATCAGATGGCGCTTCCCATTCGAGGTGTAAATTCCCGGATTCATCCGCTCCCACATATGTAAAGTTTGGTTGTCCCGGTGGCAATAGATCGACATCGCTCAACTGAACACGGACATAGGTTGTATCCCAATTGTCCCGGGTATCGGAGCCCATCACTGAAATGACATAGGGACCGGGATCATATAGATCACAATCCAGGAAATCATTGGAGGTAACACGGTTGGTGACGATGTAGCGATAGATGCTGGTACTGGATCCGCTGGCGTAAACACGATCAATGTTGGAGTTGGAAATGAGTTCATTGGCCTCAAACCAGAAGTGTGGACCACGTAATATTTCTGAAGTATCAGCTGACATCAAAGCCCACCCGATGGTATAGATGCCATTGTTCATATCGATACTTGATTGAAGGTCAGTTGTATCTGCAGCCTGGGCAATAATGTCTACCCTACCGCTGAGTGTATTTCCCGGGAAAGCGTTATTAGAACCATCCATTACGAATTGAATAATGGGTGATCTCGGGTGATAGGGATCCACAAAAGGTGTAATTTTTCCTGGTAGAAGGGCATTCCCAGTTGGATGTCCACTTGCACCGCCTCCATAATTCAAATGAATGTGGGCATAGCTGTCTGTATGACCTACCACCGCGCCCTGAGTAACCGTATTGCCTACATGGAGCGTCGCCAATGGTGTGACATGGACATAGGCGAAATCTTCAACTCTGATCCAATCTGTGCCAATACCTGAAACGGTCCCAGCCATTATGCTTAAAGCGTTTTCACCCGGTGCCAGGGGTATATCTGTTCCATTGTGGAAATGATCTCTATCTTCCCGACATTCATCAAAAGTGGCTGATATTCTGTGCTGCTGATCCATGGGAGCCATGGGCCAGGGAAAATTATTGATCTGAGCGAAGAGACCCAGAGGTATTAGAAAAAGAGAAAGAATAAATCGCATTACTGACGGATCTCAAGCCACTCATAATTTGTGCCAATAAAAAATCGGTCACCGTCTGTCTGTAGCTGAAATAATTTTGGGTAGCGGGGATCAATTTGAATATCAACATTCGTCGTGGTTTGAGGAAAGAAAACCTGGGCAAAGTGAGTGTTTCTTTTGGCAAAGAAATCGGCGGCAACACGGATGATCGCAATGCTGCCCGCATCGTTGACGGAAAGACCCAAACATACTTTATCATCATTGTCGAAGCGGATCTTTTCCACACGTTTGGCTTTAAGATCAAACAATTGGATGAATTCATGACTACTTAACACCGCCAAATAGGCACCATTGGGGGAAACTTGCAGCTCATGACCATAATTCTCATTGGTCCAGAGAACTGCCCCCTTTTTTGATAGTTCGACGATCATGGGCTGTATTTCACTGAGCTTGGGATCGTAATTGTACCCGCTCACAAAAAAGCGATTGTTCTGAAATACCATATCCTGGAGGTAGCTGAAGGGTAAGAAGTAGGTTTGTTGGCCACGACCGTTGGAGTTTAGTCTGATAAAAAGTGACTTTCCAGCGGGACCACCATTAAAACCGGGTCGTTCGAGGAGAATGTAGCATTGCTCCCCGACCCATTGCATGAGAATGTTTCTCTCCATGCTCATGTCTCCCTCATCCTCGTACAGTTGACCTTCAGCGATGACGTTTCCTGCATCGTAAAAGTAAATGAGTGCCTTTACGGGGTCTGCCAGCGCCAGTATGCCTCTATTCGATATGGCGGCCACCAATGGTTTCAGGTCGGAATCAGTTCCGCGATTTACAGTGTACAACAATTCGTTTGAATCGTTCAGAATGAAGTAGTCCGAATAGCGTTGGCCATTCTTTATTTCACTTCTGTCCTGTAATCGAGAGATCAGACGATAATCCCCATTTGGAGAAAGCGTTATAATGGCATCCGAACTGTATGCATCCATAGCTTTAGTTGACTGATTTTCAACCATATAGGTTGATCTACTTGAAGTATAGTACAAAGGTTGCCCATTTAATGAAACCCATGATTTTGCTGCATCATCGACTTCAAGCAATTGATTGATGTTGGCGCCATATAAAGCTGTATTCAGCATAAACGCAACAATCAATAAGGACTTCATTTCCTGCTTCATTCGCTTCCTTCTTTTTGTTAACACATCCAAGCGCAATATGAGAATCCCTGACTAAAATTCCAAACTTAAACTAAAACGCCGCGTATCGCGTAATATTCCCCAATCCCCATAGGCTAGATCAAGTTTAAACCTCAGGTTTCGTGCAATTAGGAAGTTTACGCCGCCACCCACGTTGAAACCTTCTGGCGAAAGCTGGTTACCATCCTCGTCCAGGTCATCGAGATAGAAGGTCTGCCCTGCCCTGAGAAATGCCAGGTCCATGAGGTTGAACTCTCCCCCTACACTGATACTTTCCGAATAGTTATTAGGATGTGCAGCATCAATGGCCATGGTCAGTTTCCCATGGGGAATTTTCAAGACATCTGCCGCCACACCCACACGAAAGGTCAATGGCAGAGACCAGTAATCCGTATCCAAATGGGCATTGATCCTGGAGTTATTGCCTTCCTGATCCGGTGCAATGTCCACTTCAAGGAGGGTATCATCCCCTTGAAGCTTCATTTTATTGCCAAAATTGGAAACACTCATGCCGATCTTCATATCTTTGAACTGGGTTTTGAAGGTCGTACCCAGATCTACTGCCACGGAACTGGCTTTCATATGCCAGATACGTTGCTCGATATACTTCACATTGGCACCGAAGGAAAAACGATCTGTGAACTTTCGACCCCAACCCAGGGTGGCACTCATGTCGGACGCACCAAAACGCTCTCCGGTACCATCTGGTTCATTGACGGTGGTCACATCCATCTCTTCATAGGATATGCTGGTGAGCGCTGCGCCAAAGGTACCCATATTTCCCATGGGGAAGGCTGCTGAGACATTGTTAAACGAGATTCCCGCCAACCAGTTGGTTTGGATAAAACTGACTTCACTTTTCCGCATCAGCGCCAGTCCACCAGGGTTCCAGTAAAGGGAATTCACGTCATTTACGACGGCAACGTAAGCATTCCCCATGGCCGTCCCACGAGCACCGATCCCAATTTCAAGAAAGGAAGCCGCAGTGGTTCCACGCTTGGATACAGCCTGACCTGTGCTTGAGAGTAAAAGGATTGATATGGCTATTCGAGTTATATTTAATGATAGTTTCATGCCAACCTCCTACTTGATCACTGCAAATTTACTGACATGACTGCCTATTCCCGGCGCATCCACATGATACAGATAAACACCGAAGGCGATTTCAAGTCCATCCCTGGAAAGAAGATTCCAGGATTCAGCACCGTCCCATATTTGTGAATTGTGCTCGATGGAATTCACAAACTTTCCACTGATGGTGTATATACTGATGGTACACTCTGGAGGGAGATGGATAAAATCAATTTTCCGAATCCCACGACCTGAATTGTACAGGTGCTGAGGTTCCCAGGAGGCTGTTACCACATAGGGATTTGGCACCACAGCGATATCTTTCAAGAGACTGGAGGGAACATCATCATCAATATGCGCTCCTGAAACGGTGAAATTCAGAATATCATTGGCCGAGAATGGTTTCCTTGCCTTGATGATAAACTGATCACCAGCTTTCGGTTCCCAATTTTGCCATAGACCGTCCTGGAAGCGAACAACCGTCAAATCAGTTCCAAGCCAAACAGTCCCATCAGACATTTCACGAACGGATTGAATCTTGTTTGTCCCCAGAGCAGGAACATTATCTCTGTTATAAGCCTGGTATTGAGACCCTGCGGTGCTAGAGAAGTCAATAACATTATAGCCCTTCTGAGTGGCAAGATGAATTCGTCTATCCGTCCCCACATAAATGTCAAATATTTTTCGATCAAGGAGACTGTCCTTGTTGGCATAAACAACAAGGCGATCACTGAGGTTGTAAATAGCCAAACCCTGTTGTGTTCCGATGTAGAGACTATCACCTCGCTTGAACAGGGAAAGAATTTTATCATCGGGCAGGTCTGAATTATCTTTATTTAAATACCAGAATGATTCAGCGGAAGAATTATAAAATTCCAAGCCCTCCGATTTTGTTCCAACTGCGATCTCACCAGTTCCCAAATCCAGCAGATCGGTGGATTCATTCTGGACAATTCCGGTAAGCAGCGTATCATTTTCCAAGGTGGCAAAAGTATCTGCCCTAAAATCCATGGTAGTAATCGCATTTTCCGACCAAATGTGGGCGATGTTTGTGCGATGCCAATCCCAGCGGAACAATCCCTTGTTTGAAATTGACCATAAAATGCCCTCGGAGTCTTCCAGAACATCTTCAAAACTGAGCCAATCATACTTGACTTCTTCAGCGTTATATCCGACCGGGTCAAGATCAATGGCATAGGTCTGCCAGCCATAGTCGGAATGAACATTAAGCCCCCCTGCTGTGCCTACCATGAGATTGCCATCCTGACTAAATTCCAGTGCATAGATCGTATTGGAAATAAGTCCTAAATCCATGGTTATATTAGTCCACGAGCTTCCGTCATAGACACCGATCCCGTTGCTTGCGGTTGCAAATACAACCAGATCGTCCCATTGGTTGATGTGATTGATATCGCCAACTTTGCTACGGTTATTTATTCTCCAGGTAACCCGTCTTTCACTTCCAGCCTCAATAATGGGGTATATGATGGAGCCTGCGCGGAGCAGCGTATCACTTATACTGGTTGAAAGAATGAAGTCTACGGGTTTATCGTTGGTCAAATCATCGATATGATAGGTAACCCTTTTGGCGTTGATTGAAGTATCGGTTACCTGATGATCAACGGTGAGGAGATAATCAAAGGGGACAGCTTTATACAGCACTGTATTGTATTTCTCAGGAGTGATATAGGAAATAAAATTCAAACCGGGAGATATCCACCCTGATTCATTCTCATTCAAGGCTATCTTATCATTGCTGACGTTCACCTGAAAACCCTGGGTGACCATTCCCCTGTTTTCACCACTAAAATCCGTCTGATCGTTGAGCAGAATTTGCCCAGTCGTCACATTTTTCAACTGGAATGATGTGGTGGCCCGGGTTAATTCATCTATATCATTGGTCTCGAAGTTAGGTTCTCCCAAATCAGGTCTGGCATTTGCCTGGGTACCCTCTGGGTTCGTATTGGGATCCCAATTATCGTTATTTGGATCTCCCCCCAGATTCAACGCAATATCTGAACAGGGACTGTTGGGATTACCTGTCTCATACGCATCGTTACAGCCATCTGAACCTAGGTCATCGTAGAGGGTCTCCCAACCGTCCCATATGCCAATCGTTGGCGGCAGGGTGAAGCTGGTATCGGGAATGTCAACAAAATACCGTAAATAGGTCGTGTCGGACGTAGAAACAGTTTCCGTATCAACAAATGTGGTAAAGAACACGTATGCATTGAAGGAGAAACGTGTTGTTGTGGCAGTAATCCCGGACACCACATGAGAGGCTGGAAGATTCACAACGAGGGAATCTGCATTTGGGGCGATCAATATATCCAGAGTTGAGCTCAGAGATAGACGGGTAGAATCATCCGCCCAGGTGCGCCAATCCCCATCATTGTCAATCCCATCCTCTGACCAGTCATGAAAGGTGATCTGATATTGGTCATTATTTCGAATTTTCGAAGGGTCAACAACTTCGACCTCCAGTTTTCCTGTTCCCAGGGTGGTCGTGGCGTCTGCTAAAATTTCCGGAGCAATATACGCCATTGCTGGTGCATTGGGGGTTACTTCTATAGTATTAATGGCAAAGTCAATGGCATCACCGGAGGCATTGATCTCGATCCTTTTGGTACATTCTGAGGGTGTTATCGGGGGTCGCAGATCTACACCGGATATACCCCGTTCATAGAAATCATAATCATAACCAAAATCGTAGGAGACAACTGCATAATAATATTTTTGTCCATTATTAACTGTTGTATCCGTCCAGGAATGTCTCAAGCCAGTATCCGTACCCATATCCAGATGGATACCATTTAGACCATAGGGGTGCGGACCGGTTAGTTCATCAACGACATCAAATTGAGCGATGGGTTTATTGAAGGTCTGATTGCCGTAGGTGTCGGTAATATTCCACACTTCATTAAAAGCAGGATCCGTAGCCCGATAGATTCGATACCCTTCAAAATCCATCCCATAGATCGGATCCACACTATATTCCGCCTTGTCGTCCCAGTACAGCGTTACCTGGCCATCTCCTGGTACTGCTGTAACCTTTGGCAGGTTGGGTGGTTTGGCAAAGTTGTAATCGCTGTTATATATTTGCTGCATAGTGACTGAGTTGCGGAGTATATCCTCATAATCATTTCCAAATATAACGGCAACAGCAAACTTGCGTTCTTCATACCTTGGCAATTCAAAATAGGCAGAACCATACATAAAGGTAAGATCTACAGTCTGGGAGATATTTGTAAATGATCCGGGAGCCAGTTGATCCCAGGTCACCGCATCCTGTGTAAGGTCAATTCCCGGCCAGGCCGCTGCAGTAAAACTTGTGAGACCAATTTGATCCGATTCATCATTATCCGTATACTCAAAATTCGGTTCACCAGCATCGGGAATGCCATTCCCCTCCGTGCCGTCAATATCCGGACCCTGGTATTCACCAAAATTGGGTCCGATTCCATCTGCCCCGATATCATCGACATAGGGATCCCAGTCTCCATCATTGTCGATGCCATCACTTTGACTTTCATCCACCATTCCATCTTCATCATTATCAAGACCATCCAGTGGATTTCCAGGGGATTCCAGATATTTCCATCCAAAATAAGCCGGCACAAAGCCACCATCATTTATGGACCACATATCATGATCCCATTGATAGACAATATCATTCATGGTATCAAACCAGGCGTCATCATCACGTTGATCACCATCGTCACCAACATCAGCATCACCATACATACCGAAAATAAATTTTTGATAGTCCCCTGAACTGATATTCTGGATCCAATAGGTATAAATTAGAATATCCTCAGCCGCGGGATGGGCCCATTGATAACCTCTGACAGACACATCAACACCCAAACCCCTTTTGATACCATCATAGATTGAATATTCGGTCCCGGCTGGAGAGGCATTTACGTTTCCAGCAATAGCTTTTATTCTCAGTTTGGTATCACTGACCAAATAATCAATTGTATACCATTTGTCGCCACTAATCTGCACCGCGTCTGGTCTTGAACCGCTTCTGGAATCAAGACTTGCGGAGCGATCTACATCGCGAACCAAACCATCAAAAGCCGAATTCAGGTCAATGAGATATCCATAATTACTGGAATCCGGATTTGTGATTGGAATAATCTCACAAGATCTCTGTGTTTCATCTACTTTGAATGGATAATGGTTAAATTCATCATTATTTAGATCGTCCATATGGAAGTAACTTTCCTGATCGGCTCGACTGTACTTTCCATACTGGCCAGCCCAATACCCGTCCCAATCTGATGAAAGATTCGCCCAATGATCAGGCCACGAAAGGGTATCATCACTCATGGCAATCAGGGAATCATTTGAGTTTGCATACCCCAGAACAGGTTCGAATTGCCAGAGATAATCGCCGGTTGCTGGTCCGTCTGGCGTGCTTGAGGGCATTCCATCACTGACGATATGAAGCAGGCCCCCACCCCCGGCGGTGGTTGCTTCAGCAGCAACGATTGGAGAAAATTCGGCTAGATAGGATCGACCAGATCCGATGGGATATATCCCACAATCGTAGCGTCCCGGTGAATTCCGCCAATCCGCTATGGATCCATAATTGGTAAAGCGCGTTAAGATCTTATTCCCATTGTGGACTGCCAGGCGACGATTCCCATGGTTATTGGCATCCACCCCTAAACCTGAAGCCTTTTGGAGACTGGGTCTGCGTGTGAAACTTTTGTGTCGGCCTGTGATCTTTCCGGCTCCAAGTAGTACAGCTGTGAACAGGCTGGTAATGACAATGGTGAAAAAATATTTTGTATATTTCATAATGATATCCCGGCTCACAAGGAGGTAGAAATGCCAATGCGAATCTGGCGTGGTGATGAATAATTTCCCGGGCGATTCAGATACTCTTCAAGCGTATTGTAATGCCAGTTTGGATCTTCTGCCGTGTACGTTGGTATCAGTGTATACCCTGATCGACCAGTATCGGTATAGACAGTAACTTCATTTCTGATATCCAGAA
>CAZVSF010000081.1:0-12741 GCA_964630195.1 uncultured Lentisphaeria bacterium | reverse complement strand
CCGTGTCCCAAAATAGGAATAAGGTCGCTGACGAGAGGCAGTCACCTTTACAAGATTTGTTAGAATACTGTTAACAGCAAACACTCTGGCATTGATCAAGAGCGATAATTGTGATTCATCTGATAGAAGTGGTCCCCACACAAGGCTGCTCATGCTGACTCCATAAATCAACCTGTCGCTCCAGGCTCTTGCTCGATCCTGCCCCGCTGCACCGACCCATAGCTTCTTGCGCATTGATTTATCAAATGAATTTGGGGTGGTAAAACGAGGATCATCTGCTGTAAAATGAGGCTTTCCCAAAATTTCCAGCCCCAATGCAAAGCCCAACCCCGTTCCTGAGATTAACCAGTCGCGTCTTGATATTTCCTGAGCATGAATCTGTCCAAGCTGGACCAATAAACAGATCAGGATAAAAACGAATTTGTGGGGAAAGGCATGCGTCCTGTTACGACTTGAGATGAATAATCCTGTCATCTCAGGAGTACATCCATCAATAATTTCTGTCGACCTGTGAGCTTACTTGCATCAAACATAAGCGCACCATCCAGGCTGGAACGGCATTCGCATTTTACGTGATGATCATAGTTTTCGATGGTATGGCGTAAAAGGTTTAGCGCATTATCCAAACTTTCACTATATCGCTTAAGTAGCTGTGGGACAGTCACATGCTGATTTGGATCATCCATCCAACAATCATAATCAGTGGGTATTGCCACGGTAGAATAGCACAGCTGCGCTTCACGGGCCAAAAAGACTTCAGGCACATTGGTCATCCCGACAAGATCACATCCTGCAGCATCTCTCAGGAAAAAACTCTCCGCTCTCGTGCCAAGTCGTGGACCATCGACACAACCATAGGTAAGATCGTCGTGAATGGGAAGAGATAACGCCTGGGCAGATTGAGCTAATTGATGGCGCAAACGGCTGCATATGGGTTCGCTGCTGGCAATATGCGCAACAAGCCCCTCACCGAAAAAGCTTTTAGGTCGGCCATCTTTTACAAAATCAAAGTATTGTGAGGGCAGGGCAAATTCTCCGGGTTTTATTTTCTCCCGCAAGCTTCCTGTGGCAGAAAACGCAATCACTTCAGTCACACCAACAGACTTAAGCGCCCAAATATTGGCTCGATAATTCACTTCAGATGGTAAAAACTCATGGGATTCCCCATGCCTCGGCAAAAACACAACATCTTCGGCTCCCAGTCTGCCGAATGATAAGCTGGCAGAGGGCTTTCCGAATGGGGTATCGATGCGTTCTGACTTTTGGCTATCCAGCCAATCCAGCTTGTAGAAACCTGTTCCGCCGATTATTCCAATCATTAGCTCTCACTTTATTGTCGACAAATAAATACTCGATTAGGTCACGAGGTAAATCTAATCTTGAATTGAAGGAGAAATAATAATTTCCCCCCTGCTGAGCTATAAAGTGAGTGTTGGGGCGATGGTAGATAAGCGCGAATGGAATTTTTCCAGAGAAAAGGATCCGAGGAACCAGAGCTTATCATTGACCCAAATGGAAGGTGTGATTCCACCCAGACTTTTGCGGTCATCTGGGCACTTGGATATATCAATGACCTCCAGGGTCATTCCTGAATATTGTTTGCGAATTGACAGAAGTGATTTGAGTGTATTCATGCTAAAATTGCAACCATCACGCATGATGATCTCCACTTTGAACCTGCGATCGTCATTATTTATGCTTTTCATGCGAGAATCTAGAGGGATCTCCTCTACCGGTCTGTCATTTTACTGACAACTTGCACGCAATTTACGAGCAGCTAGTGCTCTAATTGATCCAGATCACCTTTTACCTGCAAGAATCTGCGAGAAAATTTTATGATGTCTTCCTCTGCCAACTCATTCAAGACCTGATTGACGGTCTGACGGGCCGTAGCGGTCAGATCTGCTATCTCATGATGGGTTAGAAAAGGTCTCACCATCCACCCGTCCACCATCTTTTTGCCGAAGGTCTCAACATAGCGATGTAAAAATGATGTGATTCTTTGACTTGCGCTTTTAAAAACCAGATCTTCAACATGGGCCTGAATCTTACGCAAACGCCATCCAATGAATTTATTGACACTCATTGTCAACTTTGGACTTCGCTCCATGAGATCCTGGAAATCCCTCTTATCCATGGCGCAGACCACTGCATCTTCCACAACCTCTGCAATATTGTCATGCCTATCCTGTCCAAGAATGGCACTTTCACCAAAGATCTCACCAGGTCCTAATAGTTGCAAGGTGGTGGTTTTACCGTCTTCAGAAAGTCTGTATATTTTGATCTTGCCCGCTTTAAGAAAATAAATTGTATTTGATGCATCCTCAGGGAAATAGATGATCTCCTTTTTAGAATTATTTTGCATTGAGGTATTCTCAGCAAGTTCCTTCATCATCTTCGGACTCATACCTTCAAGCATATTGAAATTCTGAAGATACCATAATTTGGTTTTTTCAGCCATCGTAATTTCCTCCCTATTTCAGCCAAAATTGCAGTCCATGTAACTCAAGGCGAGTTGATCAATTCATACTGAGACTCCAACTCTCATATAATAATGTGATGCCCTGACTATTCAAGATGTTAGTTGGATATATTAAAACGGCTCCAATATAGGAGCCGTTTTTTATAGATCTGCTTCAGTCAGTATTATAAACTACATGGTTTAAATCTCGCCTGGAAAAACCTTAGATACTCAGGCTCGTAGACGAATTCTAGTCCTGTAATTTCATTCCTTCGTTCATATACGTCTGCAATGGATTCAGCAACCACATCCATGTGTGCCTGGGTATACACTCTACGAGGAATGGTGAGACGCACCAGTTCCAACCTGGGTCGGTTATGATCCCCTGTCTCTTTATTTCTACCGGCTGAAATAATACCGCGTTCCATACTACGAACCCCACTTTCAATATAGATCTCAGCTGCAAGTGTTTGGGCGGGAAAGACATCCTGTGAGAGATGAGGCAGAAATTTTTTAGCATCTAAAAATACACCATGGCTTCCAATCGGATTCACAATGGGTATACCATAACTGAGCAATTTATTACCCAGATACTCAGTCTGTCCTACCCGTGCACGCATATGGTCATCCTGGACTGACTCACCAATTCCTATGGCAAGAGCTTCCATGTCCCTGCCAGCCATACCTCCATACGTGTGCAAACCCTCATATACTACGACCATATTTTGAGCCTTGCGGTAGACGTTTTCGTTATTGGTTGCCATGAAGCCACCAATATTGACAAGGGGATCCTTTTTTGCGCTCATGGTAGCGTGGTCAGTTAAAGAACAGATCTCGAACACGATCTCTTTGACACTCTTATCGCCATAGCCCTGTTCTCTTTGCTTAATAAACCAGGCATTTTCTGCGACGCGGGTCATGTCATGAACGATATCAATTCCATGTTTTTGGGTGTACTTGCGGAGTTCTTTGATATTCCCCAATGATATGGGTTGCCCCCCTGCCATGTTCACTGCTGTTGCAATACATATATAGGGAATTTTGTCAGCCCCGACCCTTTTTACTAGATCATCTAATTTTTTGAGGTCGACATTCCCCTTAAATGGGTGTTCACTTTCTGTATCATGGGCTTCATCAATAATAACATCAACAAAGGTTCCGCCAGCTAATTCCTGATGAAGTCTTGTTGTTGTGAAATACATATTACCAGGGATATAATCGCCATCTTTAATAAGAATTTGTGACATCATATGCTCAGCAGCACGTCCCTGATGCGTCGGTATGATGTACTTGTAGGAATAGTATTCCTGGATTGCTTTTTCGAGATTATAAAAGTTCCGACTACCAGCGTATGCTTCGTCTCCAAGCATGATGCCCGACCATTGCCGATCACTCATTGCGTTGGTTCCGCTGTCTGTGAGGAGATCGATGTAAACATCATCCGATCTTAGTAAAAAGGTATTATAGCCTGCTTCTTCAATTGCCTTGATGCGATCTTCCCTCGAAGTCATCGTCAAGTGCTCGACCATCTTAATTTTCCAGGGTTCTGCCCAGGATTTTCTGTGGGTCATTTGCATTCTCCATCCATAAAACTTGTGATATATGTTGTTGTACCAGGTGCCCTGAGTTCTCAAATTTCCCAGAACTCACCACCAGGTAATCAGAATCAAATTGTGGGATAGCTACATAATTTGATTCGTCCCAATCCAAAGCAATAAGCGTTCCATGATTGTTGCGGATGATCCAAAAAAAAGCACCCCTTGAAGCAATATCTTTGCCAGGAGTGCTATGAGGTAGGTTTGAATATTTGGTTATTTACAAAACTGCGAAATCTGGTTCGGATACTGGGAAGGGAATGCTTATGGTGCCGTTGTCAATATGAAGGGCATAAATTGAGAGCGTTGAAATTGATTCCCGTCTCAATGCCTTACCTGTAAAATATTGTATTTCGTCGGTTCCAATATCGAGGATGATACTTTTAATTCGAGTCCCATCATTTAGCTCAATAATATCAGTAAGGGCATTTGGATCCCTGCCTTTCAGAAGGGATAGTAAATTGACATCCATATTTGTCTCCATGATCTGGACTTGATTCCGTTGAATAAGTTGACTGGTTCCATCAGAATCATTTAAGAAGTAAAAATAGCTGGCATCAGCGTCAACCAAACCCCCTGTAGTGGTTTCCTGGTTTGACAAAATGATGTTTATGGAGACGGGAGTTTTTTCGCTTTGGTCAACCATTTCAAGATTGTTTGAGTTAGCAAAAGCAGTTGAGGTGATGATCATCATGGTCAGAATTTTTGTAACAATGTTCATCTCTGCTTCCTTTCCTAAGACCTTCTGGTCTTGATTGGAAGCATTTTACTCTAAAGGCCATATCTCAGCCCTCAGGCATTACCTATATGTTGGAGGGTAAGGTTCCCTATTGGACTAGAGGAGATGCATATGATTCATGGTCGGAGTGGAGTTACGATTCACATAATATGAGTATATTTAAGGATATTTACCAAAATATATCCCCCCGCACGCTTAATAAAAACAGCATGAGAGGGGAAATTTTTAGAATTAAGATGATTCTGAGTTTAAAGAATACTCATTACCACCAGATGGTATATGGTATAATGCACTGCCAGGGTCACTCTGTGCAATGTGCAGAAACCAACACCCACTCACCAGTGAGTGGGTTAAAGCGACGGTGCGGATGATCTCCAGGTTGGTTCATGGGCTTGGTGTGGTCCTACCAGAATACTGCGTACAGTACCACTAGAATTACACCAATAACCGTTGCACTGATATTGAAGACTGGTTCGGTTGCAAAATATTTGCGAGATACAGGGATACCCTTGGCATCATCTGCACCTTTACCTTCAATCTGACTAACAATGGCAATAATGACCATGGTGGCAATCCAGACTATCATCATCTGGTGCATCCAGGGCATGGATGTACCCAGTTTCAGGATTAATGCCAGAGGAATAGATGAAACGGCTCCCCAGATGGCAGCATTGTTGGTAGATTTCTTATAAAACAAGCCCATCATAAACACACCCAGGATTCCAGGACTTACCAGCCCGGTATATTCCTGGATATACTGAAACATTTCCTTCACAGAACCAAGGGTTGGAGCGACCAGAACTGCAATCACCAGGGCAGTAAGAACGGCTATACGTCCAACCTTTACCGTGGTTTTATCATCGGCATCTTTATTGATATATGCACGATAGATATCCATAGTAAAAATGGTTGATGTTGAATTCAGCATGGATGCCAGAGAGGATACGATGGCTGCCGAAAGTGCAGCAAGCACAAGTCCCTGAAGACCGGTGGGTACAAATTGGCTGATCAACCAGGGGTAGGCTTTATCAAAGTTAACACCACTGGCTGTATTGAAGGCGTCATTTACACCTGGAATAGCAGCGGTGCCTTCAGGTGCAGTAAACATCACATAGGCAACGATTCCGGGAATTACAACAATGAGGGGAATGATGAGCTTCAGAAAGGCTGCAAACGCAATACCCTTCTGGGCTTCTTTTAGCGATTTAGCAGCAAAGGTTCTCTGAATGATATACTGGTTAAAGCCCCAGTAGTAGAGATTGGCCACCCACATTCCACCGACCAGAACGGCAATACCAGGCAGATTACTAAAGCTGGGATGCCCTTTCTTGAGAATCATGTGGAAGTGGTCACCAGCTGCATGGTATACGTGGGATAAACCGTTGAACATACCGCCATCAGGTGTGACATGATTCAGTGCTACAATGGAGGTAATCAAACCACCCACAATCAAGAGGATAACCTGGATAACATCTGTCCAGGCTACGGCTGAGAGACCGCCCCAGATGGAGTAGGCTGCTGCAAAAAAGGCCAGGGCCAGGATACCATGCATTATGTAGTCACCGTTACCGGCTCCAAGAATGGTATCCAATGCTTTTGCTCCCAGAAAAAGGACGGAAGTAAGATTGACAAAAATAAATAAGCTTATCCAGAAAACGGCCAGGATTGTTTTCAGGTTCTTACTATAACGAACCTCAACGAACTGTGGAATGGTGTAAATGCCTTTTTCAATAAATATGGGCAGAAAATATTTACCCACTATGAGCAAGGTCAGGGCGGCCATCCATTCATAGGATGCAATTGCCAGACCCAGAGAAAATCCTGAGCCAGACATGCCGATAAACTGTTCAGCTGAGATATTTGCTGCGATAAGTGAGGCACCGATGGCCCACCAGGGTAAAGATTTTCCAGCAAGAAAATAATCTTCAGCATTCTTTTCATGCCCTTCTTTACTTCTGGATACCCATAAACCCACACCAACAATCGTCACGGCGTAAGTAATAAATACCAGATAATCAACGAATGAAAAATCCATAGATAAACCCTTTTCTTTTAATTAGTAAACTCTGAATATCCCAATGACTTTTCATGGGATGGATAAATAACATATGGTTTATAGCGCATTTCAGCAAATAATTCATATGAAAGTGGACAAATATCAGGCCATAAAATTATCCCCCTGATTTAGCCCATATCAGTCTTATTTCCATTTAAAATATTATCATAATCATAAAATAAATTATCAATATGAATAATAGATCAGACTCATATTCAGAATTAATACCAGGAAGCTCCACGCTAATCCTTGATTAGTTGATAGAGTGAGTACAGCTACAAGTGTTTTATTTTGAGAAATAAAAAAAGACCCTCACTATTTTGATTGGAAAGAGTGAGGGCCGGAACAAATACTTAAAATAGTGTTGCTAGAGCCAGCGAAGATAATTGTTAATCAGATAAGCATAGGTGCGACGAGACTGAAGGCGATACCCAGGATGAGGATTGAGGCAAAAATATCCATTTTTGAGAATCTGGAGACTTTGTCAAGGTTTACTTCTTTGATTTCTACCCATTCTCTTTGGCTTGTTTCAATTGCTTCCATTTTCTTTTCTCCTATGCATTGTTGGTAATGACGCATAAAAGATGCACATTCCCTGGTATTGAGATATCAGGGGATTCCCTATTAAGTCGTGAATTTTACCTGCAATGGAAAAGAATGATGCCTGACAAAACAAGTCAATGCTCATTAATTTTGGTACAGTTATTACTGATGTAGTTTATTTTTGGTTTTGAGCAAAGAGCATGAGAGATTCTTCAACACGACTCTCTTCCCCGACGATGGTGATAATATCATTTTTTTGGAGTATGGTGTCTGCATCCGGCGTTATCATTTCAGTACCCCTGATGAGCATGAGGATGCTGGTCTCATCAGGAAGATTAACCTCCCCCACTCGTAATCCATGAACATCATCGTTGAGTATCTTGATTTCTCTAACATCCTGTATTTCATCAATACCTCCTGCCACAGAGAAGGCATCCTTGCTCAATGCCATACTCTCAATGATGAGAGCCGTAGAGTAGATCATATTGACCACACGCACACCTAATTCCCTGAATTTGCTATTTCTTGCAGGATCTTTCACCAGTGAAATCACATTCTGAATATTGAAGTAGTTCATTGACAGCCGACAAATTCTAAAATTCTCGTCCGGTTGTTCCGTTAAAACAATAACAGTATCTGCGTCCTGTATACCTTCATGCCGGAGAGACTCCACCAATTGTTGCTGAGGGATAGGGCTCTGAATATTAGATTCATCCAATCCCCTGGGGTTTATAGATCGTGTTTTTAGGCCATGGTGTTTGAATTGTTGGGACAAAAAATCAACAAGTGGGTGGTTGCCGATGATAAGAATAAATCCTTCTCCACTCTTTGGCCCCTTATTCAACAATCCAAAAGCGATCGGGCTGAAGGTGCATGTGATTATGGCCACAAGAATAATACTCGAATTCAAGGAGGGTGAAATGATACCCAATTCCAATCCAATGGCCGATGCAGCAATGATCAATGAAAGCCTCGAGCTCAGAATAAAGCCTGCACTAAGGGTTTCTCGCCAGCTGAAGAACACTCTAAATAGCAAGGATGGCAGTATTTTGATGATGTACGCCGCCAGCACCATGAATGGGACCAACATGACTGCTTCTCGCGAGGCCAGCAATGCCGGTAGATCAAATCTCACCCCAACCATAACAAAGAAAATGGGGATAAAAAACCCATAGCCAATGCCATCCAGTTTGTGTCTTAAAGAAGATGTACTTCCACTCGAGGCAAGCGAAAGAATGACGCCAGCTAGAAATGCGCCCAGGATGTTTTCTATTCCCAGACTATCCGCCAGTGCAATGAACACCAGCGCCAGTGCAATTGCTCCACGCAGCTTTATCTGTGATGTGGGTGAAGCCAGCCTCTCCAATATTTTTTCAGTCGGTAAATGTTTTTGAAAGATTGCTGTTAGCCGATGAACTGCAACAAAGACTGCAAACAATACGAGTATAAGCAGAATTTCAACCGTAAGCCCCTGACTACGCAATAAGACATAAATACTAATGGCCAGGATACTGACAAAATCTGCTATGAGGGCAGCAGACAAGACTCTCTGTCCAAAAGGTGTACCTCCCAATCCACGCTCTTTTAAAACAGGGACAACAACACCCAATGAAGTTGTCGAAAGCACGAGGGTAATGATCCATGGTTCCGACACCAGACCAAGACTATGCACGATCAATCCGCAGACAAATGCACCACCAATTGTAAGTACAAAGAGAATCAACCCAAAGACCAATGGGTTACCTAATAAGCGTTGGAGGAACCCAGCTCTCTTTTGTGTGGGGATATCAAAAAGGGTGGCAAAATCGATCTCTAATCCAGAGAGAAACATAAGCAATGAGAAACCAAGGATCGACAGGATACTCAGAACATTATCTTCGTGGATCAAATCAAATCCACTCTTTCCCAGTAGCATTCCTGCAAGGATCTCCCCGACCACCACCGGAATTCCTAATTTTCTAAATCTGCCTAATAGAACCGGCACAATAAAAGCCAGCAAAACAACAATAAATAGAGGGACGAAGGAAAAACTATTGGAATGCATATAATGATATTATCCGTATTAATAGAATCGATTCAAAAAAGAAAAATATAACCCAACCAGAGATTGGAGGTACATTTAAGATTGGAGTCGCGGAATCGGTAAATGATATCGATTATGGGATCTGTGACCTATAGATGACCAGGATTTTACGGGATGCAATCCATCCCAATAATTTCCCTCGATGTTGATAAGTAATAGATTCTTAACGCCGCTTTGGGTGTGATAGCTCTGAGTGTCAGCTATCCCCTTGTCCTCTACTTAATTTTGAAAGAAACCAATATCCAAGGAATACAATGAGTGCACCCTGGATCTGGATGGTGAGGGATGTGGAAAAAAGATTCATGTTGATCCAGCCCAAGGCGATGATTAATGCCTTTGAACCGTAGTAAACTAATTTTGAAAGAATAAGCGCTGCCAGAAGTTTATATGTAGTGCTATTGAGTAGGGACGACGAGGAAGTAAGCATGCCAGCAAACACCATCAACTCTATACCAATCAATAGATTTTTGGGAAATATGGGGTGGCCTGAAAGAAATGTAGAGGTCAGGGGAATCGTCACGGCCATGAATAGGGCGTTGCCTCGGCTTGAGAACAAAATTGCCACCAGCAGAAATAGCTTCATGGGCTCCAACTTGTAAATGGGGAAGGCAATAAGGTGTGAGAAACTCACCATCCCATATATTCCAGCCAGGATGGCAAGATCAATCAATAGTGTGGCAATATTTTGCCGGGATGCTGATAGGTCATCAAGTTTTATTTGTTCCACTAGAAATATCCTATTGATATCTAACGTTATTCATTCATTCCCAGACTTCTCACCAATCCACGAAAATTATCCAGATCCAGTACTTGAATTTTTGGGTCCTTCAATATTGAGCGCTGGTTGGATGTATTGTATCCCCAGGATGCGCAATACGTCATGACATCTGTGTGTTCCGAGACTTCCAGGACGGTGGCAGGATGATCGTCCACAAAATGGAGTTGATGTGCATCTAAACTCTCCACCTTAAGGATCTTTTTAAGGATTTCAGGTTTTCGCAAGGTCTTTGTAGCCTGAAACATATTTTTGGATATGAGCTTGATACCTCGAGACTCCAAAATCAGCTCTACAGATTTTAGGTCTTTGGTGGTCACGATATAGATCGAATCTCTCCCCTTCAAAATTTTCAGAAAAATTTCAACATCGGGATAAAGCGGACTAAGGGCTATCCATTCATCCAGGTGACTGGTTTGCAGCCGGGATCGCATACCATAAAATAAATCCCTGAACTTCTCACGCTTAGATTCATGTTTTTTCAAGAATTTATCAAATTCAAACTGTGTACGAATTGAAAAACCCAATTGGGATGCCAATCGGAGAAAGACATAGTCCTCCCCCCTGCGAATAAATACCCGGGCAGCCCTGAATTGCTGGATATCTGCATCATCAAACTGGCTCACATCAATCCTGAATTCGTCCGAATGATTATAGGCAGCGAAAGCATTTTGGGCCGTTACCAGACATTCCAGAATGCTATCAGCTATGACACCGTCAAAATCCAGAGCCAGGAAATGACGATCAGGCATGCGGTGCCACCTTAACGCTGTACTCTCGCTGATCCACCGCTGGCAAAGGCTTCAACCTCTCCGAGCTTAGCCATGGTTACATCGCCAGGGAAGGTTGTCGAGAGAGCGCCATGCGCCCAGCCCAAGCGCAGAGATTGATCCAGATCTCTTCCATCAAGAAGGCCAAAAATCAAGCCCGATGCAAATCCGTCTCCACCACCGATCCGATCCAGAACACCCAATTCACATGTTGGACTTATTGATTGCTCCTCAGGGGTCCAGGCCACAGCGCCCCACTGATGTCGATTGGCAGATTCAACTTCACGCATGGTGGTGGCCACCATTTTCACGTTTGGAAAGTCCCGGTGGACTTCTGCCATCATTTGAAAGAACAAAGAGGTGTCTAATTTTGATTTTTTCTCAACATCAGGTCCCTTTACACCCAGTCCTAATTGCAAATCTTCCTCATTCCCAATCAGTACATCCACATGCTCAACAATTCGTTTGAAAGTGGCCTGGGCCTGGTCTATACCACCCATTGATTCCCATAGTTTGCCTCTGTAATTCAGGTCAAATGAGGTGATGGCACCTGATTTTTGAGCTGCTTTCATGGCCTCGATGATCAATTCTGAAGTGGTCTCCGAGAGCGCTGCGTAGATGCCACCAGAATGAAACCAGCGCACGCCTCCGGCAAAAATCACATCCCACTTAAAATCACCTGGTTTCAGCATGGCCCCTGCTTCATTGGCACGATTGTAAAAGACCACAGGTGGGCGAACACCATAGCCAACATCACTATATACCGTTGCTATGTTTGGTCCCCGGGCTCCATCATGTTTAAACCATTTATATATTGGTTTTACGCCCATCTCGCGGACCCGAGTCTGGACCATTTCCCCTATACCATAATCCACCATGGCAGTGGCAATCCCTGTTTTGAGGCCAAAGCAATCGGAAAGATTAGCGGCACAATTGTATTCGCCACCTGAAACATGAATATTCAATGATCTAGCCTTGCGAAAAGGATATCGACCTGGATCCAATCGATGAACCAAAGACCCCAGGGATAGGAAATCCAACTCGCAATTATCTTGTCTAACTTCTAGTTTTGCCATGCTATTAACCTTTATTCGTACTTTTTAAACGATATAACATTTCACCAGCTTTGGGGACGTAGAGAATCCCTTCGTCCTCCCTGTTGCTGAACGCTTCAATATTGATACTGGCTGGGTCACGATACCCTAAATTTATCTTGCGGCAGGTTTCTTCAGGAATTCCAGTCGCCAGGATGACATTCACTCGAGGAGCTTCAACCCCGTTTTCGAAGGTACCAATACCTTTCACGTGAGTGGAATGGGCCATGACACCACCTGGAATATCAACAAATTTATCAGCCTGTTTGGTAAAATAGTCTCTCACGTGATATCCTATTTTCTCAATGATCTCACCATGACTTTCGGAAACCTGCCTGATATGTGGGGCATAAATGATGAGATCGCCGCCATCGGCCACGACTGGTTCAAGCTTGTACATACATTTCCCACCTGTCCACAATTCATCATACATTTCAGGTGCCTGCGAAAGCACCGTATGATAGGAACGATCAGTGTAGACAATATGAAGCTTGTCTGAGAGGTCAGAAGCTCCTTCCCAGGCCTCCTCGGGCGTTCCAATGAATAATCCAGCCAGAGCACTGCCTTTCACCACCAGACTCATGCACATCCGCTCAACAGGCAAAAAAGCCGCAGCACGATCCAC
>CAZVSF010000080.1:0-12765 GCA_964630195.1 uncultured Lentisphaeria bacterium | reverse complement strand
CAGGGTGGTGTGAGAGGACGGATAGGGAATTAATCCCTATCCTCCTACTCGATTGCCTCGTCCTGAAAAAAGTTGACAGAAAGAAGAGGTCAACATGACAGAACAACTCTCAGTTCAGCATGGTTTGTTGCATCTCCCGGTCTTAGTTTACGGGCATATCAATTGATTGCGATTATGAACGAGCGTTACCCAATGCCCTGGCATTCTGGTTTAGCAATCAAATCATGCAATAGATTGAAATAAATACTTCAATTCATAGAAACAGGAGAAGTGTGAATTAAGGCATGAGACTAGTAAAAATAAATTCTAATTCAATCATGGTGTTCTCATTGCTTCTGGTATCCAGTTTTATCTTTTTGGTGATCAAATTTTACCAGACAGCCCTTAATGAGGCTACGTCCTACCACCAGCGGCTGCAATCAGAAATGGCAAAAACCGCCACGGCCAGCATGAACAACTATCTGGAACAACTCGGGGATGATCTGCAATATTTCGCCCAGCTGGGTCCTGAAAGTATGGACTTCCTGATAAACAATCATCAATTGAGTAGTAAGGGGATTAGTTCGGTATTTTCTCTGGGTGCTGGTTTTAAAATTGATCAAAGCTGGGGTGATACACCTTCTGAATGGGTTGAAGAAGAGTTGAGGCTCATGTATCTGGATGCTTTAAGTCCCGGTGCGCTAGAGGTATCAGACCCCAGGATCCTGTTTTCCCCGGTCTATCCCAGAAATGAAGACTCCGAGGAATCTCCCTATCATTTTCTGGTCATATTCATACCTGGTATCCAGGGAGCACATAATCCTAAAGAGCATGAGACAACCCGGAATCTTGGTCTGCTCATTAACTTTGACTGGTTAATGCAAAAATTTGTACAACCCCTGAAGCTGGGGGAGGATGATTTTGCCTGGGTCATGGACAGTAATGGCCGATTGATCTATCATCCCCGTCACGAAGAGATGCTGCTCCATAATATTACCGACATTCAAGATGATTGCTCAGACTGTCATGAATCATTCTCCATTCAACAAAAAATGGTAGAAACAGGATCGGGAAGGGACAAATATATAATCGAGGGAGAGCCTGAAAAAATCATGGCATATGAGCCCATTGAATTCTCAGATTTAAGATGGGTTCTGGCGATTTCGACCTACGCACCGTCTGTGGTTCGGGATGTACTCAGAAATTCACTGGCCATCTTTATTCTCTCAGGTGTGTTTCTGGTCCTTCTGATCATCACAGGTGGGTCCATGTATTATTTGAATATCAAAAGAGTTCTGGCGGACGAAGCCCAGAAGCGGATAACAGAGGTACAGCGTGTTCAGGAAAAACTGGATCATGCGACCAAACTCGCTTCTCTCGGTGAATTAATAGATTCAGTTGCCCATGAGATAAACACGCCCACAGGGATCATTTCAGCCGTTGCTGACGGGATGATCTTAGACAAGAACACGGCCCAGGGGACCCAGGATGAGATGCATACCATTAAAAAGCAAGTTCGTCGAATAAAGGACTATACTCGTCTGTTGCTGGGATACTCCAGGGTCATGCCCTTCAACCCGGAGAAGAATGACATTCTGGACCTCATCTCGGAGTGCTTATTCCTGGTGGGTCCAAGACTAAAATCCAAAAATGTTAATGTGGTCAACAAATTACCTGAGAAATGGCCGAATTTTGTATTCGATCGGCCAAGATTAGAACAGGTCATCATTAATTTGCTGAACAATGCCATCGATTTTATCGAATCGAAGGGTCGCATCACACTCAGCCTCAGCGATATCACCGAGGAAACATCTGCAAGAGAAAAAAACTGGCATGTCATCGCAATCAAGGACGATGGGAGTGGCATATCCCCATCGGAGATCTCGAATATTTTTAAACCTTTTGTCAGCAGTAAACCGGGTGCCAATGGAACCGGATTGGGTTTATCTATTTCAAAATCGATTGTTGAAAGACATAGAGGGCGCCTTGAGGTCAACAGCACTCCTGGGGAGGGCGCTGAATTCTTAATCTATTTACCGGCGGATAATACATGAAGCCTAATGGACCTCGGATCCTTCTCATCGATGATGAGCAGGACTTCCTTGAAGCAACCGCAAATCTTTTACGTCGTCTTGATTATGAGCCCATGACAACCAAGGACGCCCGCTACGCACTTGAACTGATTGAGAAACAAAAATATGACCTGATTCTTTGTGATCTTCAGATGCCAGATCTGGATGGCCTGGAAATGATGCAACGAATTAGAATTTATGCCAAGGATCTACCTGTGGTTATCGTCTCAGCCTATGGCACCATAGATCGTGCTGTGGCCTGCATCAAAGCCGGGGCTTACGAATTTATTGAGAAGCCCTTTGAGGTCGATCATCTCAAGGTGGTCATTGAACGAGCCCTGGAGTTTTCAAATCTGGTTGAAGAACGACAATCACTTCTGCAGCAGCTTAAAGACAAGTACAAATTTGAGAATATTATCAGCAAAAGTGATGTGATGTTGAAGATATTCAAGCTCATTGAGACCATTGCTCCCACGGATGTGAATATCCTGATCACCGGTGAGAGTGGCACCGGTAAAGAGTTGATCGCCAGAAGTATCCATACGAGAAGCAAACGACAGGCAAGGCCATTTGTCCCCATGAATTGTGGGGCTCTACCAGAAAATCTGTTTGAGTCAGAACTTTTTGGATACGAAAAAGGGGCTTTTACAAGCGCGGATCAAACAAAAACGGGCTTGTTTGAATATGCCAATACGGGGACATTTTTCCTGGATGAAGTTTGCGAGATGGCCCATTCGGTCCAGACAAAATTCCTGAGGGTCCTGCAGGAAAAAGAATTAAGAAGATTGGGAGGTCACCAGGAGATCCCGATCAATGTCCGTATCATTTCAGCCACCAATTGCATGCCAGAGAAAATTCTGGGGGAAGACAGACTCCGGGCCGATCTGTACTATAGACTGAATGTGGTGCATATCCACGTACCCCCTCTGCGGGAACGCAAGGACGACATCCGTCTATTAGCTGCTCATTTCCTAAAAAAATCGATGGTTACCACAGATAAAAAGAAATTAAAATTCTCACCAGAAACTCTGGCCATGTTGGAGTCGTACGATTGGCCCGGGAATGTGCGGGAATTGGAGAATGTTGTGGAGCGAATTGGAGCCTTGAGTGAAGACGACCTCATCCAGCCTGCAGACCTTCCCGAGCAGTTTCACAGTTTGGAACCCAGTCATGAGAATTTTGATTCCATGTCTTTCAAACAGGTTCGTTCTCGTGAA
Source organism: uncultured Lentisphaeria bacterium (assembly GCA_964630195.1). Classification (GTDB taxonomy): domain Bacteria; phylum Fidelibacterota; class UBA8477; order UBA8477; family JABMPR01; genus JABMPR01. The sequence continues at coordinate 9,497 of CAZVSF010000080.1, read as the reverse complement.
ATGGATAAGGTGGAGAAACGATATTTGGTCTTTTTGCTGCGGAAACATAAAGGCAATGTTACCCATATTGCTGCTGAAGCAAAGATGACACGCCGAAATACCTATCGATTATTGCAAAAGCATGGCATCGATCCTGAGGAGTGGCGACTCCTCTGATCTCCTGTCATTATTTGGTCACGGTGAATTAAAATTTCACAACCCTCCATAAAGACAATAATAACAAGTATATAACAGACTATATTCACGATCTTTTGATGAAGAATTATCTCACTTGTGGGAATAATTGACATCTGAAACATGTACGCTATAATCAATAAATACAGTAACTAAGGATGTGTCTTTCCGTATATGGCATGCTAATTGAGATATATAGGTCAAACGCTACAATTTTATCCAATATAAGCTGAGGTGTATCATGGCAAAAAAGCCCACAGATTCAACTTCTTCCCAGGTCATTGACTATCTAAAAGATTTGGATCAAAGAGTGTCCACTCTGGAATCGGCAATGAAGCCGTATCTAAAAACGTCAGATGACCAAACCCGGGGGGGCGTGCAGGAGAGGGGCGACGGAAAACCCAACGCCTTTGAGATCCGAATCGGTGAATACTGGTTTGCCTATGTGGGCATTGCCATTCTGGTTCTGGCTTTTGTCTTTATGCTCAGCTTACCCTGGAAGACCTCCCATCCAGCCGTCCCCTTCCTCATAGGTGTGGGTATCACCGGGCTTTTGGTAGGTGCTGCCAATTATAGCAGGTCCTCCTACAAATTCATTTCCCTGAACCTCTGGGGTGCCGCATTTATCATCAGTTTTATCTCCGCCCTCAGACTATTTCATTTTGGAGACCCTAGTCTATTGTCAGCAGGTTTCTTGCAAAATATCATTTTGACACTCCTTTCAATCGCCCTGGTGGCATTTGCCTATTGGAAGCGATCACCCTATCTCTTTTCTATTGGATTAACCCTGATGCTGGCTGCAGGTATTGTCATCAATGTACCAGTCTGGACCCTAAGCTTTAATGCCCTCGTGGCTCTGGGATATGTGTACTATGCCCGGCAGTTAGAAGACACCTCAATTTTTATATATGGGTCCATCTCTGTCTATGTTGCCCACCTCATCTGGATGATAGGCAATCCAATCATGACTGGCGCATTTGAAACGATCACTCACCCTGGTTGGGATCATATCTATTTGCTCAGTTATGCAATTATTTTTTCACTGGTCCTGATCATTTCTGAATCAGAGACAATTACCAGAAAGTATGTGGTACCCAATGCCTTGTGCAATGGCGGTCTGGCATTTGTGCTTTTCAATCTATCGTTTCTGATGCACGACAACCCAAACACGTTGCTGCCCAAGGTTTTCTTTTTTCTGGTATTCCTGGGCTTGGCTCTGGTCTTCTGGAAACGGCTGGAAATCAACTTCTCCATGGTCCTCTTTACACTTCTGGCCCATGGGACCATGAGTATTGGATTTATTCAAGCAGTGGCATCTCCAGATCTATATGTAATTCTCATCTGGCAGAGCCTACTGGTGTTGGCCAATGCACTCTGGTTCAGTTCTCAATTTATCACCATCTCAAACTTCCTGCTCTATATCGTCCTGTTCCTTGCTTATTCGGCCGCCAGCGGTTTTGCAGGGATCATCAGTGTCAGCTTTGGCTTTGTAGCCCTGCTCAGCGCAAGATTGCTCCGCGCTTTTGAAACTCGACTGGGCGCCTCATTCAATGTTCTAATCAATTTCTATCTGGCCATAACATTTGTTTCACTGCCTTTTGCCCTCTGGAAAGCCATTCCCCATGAATGGGTGGCCTTTCCATGGCTGGGGGTCACCCTGCTCTATTACTTCCTCAGTGTGGTGGTCAAGAGTAAGCGCTATCGTTGGATGGCTCACCTGACACTTATAGCAACACTAGGATATACCATCTTACTGGCAACCATGGGCATGGATTCAGGACAGCGAATTCTCACTTTCTTTGCCCTGGGAGTCGTACTCATCACAGTATCTGGTGTGTATACGCATATTCGCAGAAAATCGGTTAATACCAATTCATCAGAAGCTGAGGGATAATAAAAAGAACTCGTTACTAAAAAATTTGAGGGGAAGAATGATGAATAATTGGATCAGCAGGATGCCTGGGCAGCTCAAACGCATCGTAGTGCTTATCATCATCATCATCACTGCATTTCTAATTGTCCGACCTTTGCTGATTCCTGAAGGATTCGGTGATGAGGGGCATTTCAGGAGTGGTGCGCTCAATGACGCTGTGGCACACGATTTCAAATATGCTGGAAAAGCTGCCTGTGCCGAATGTCATGACGATATGACTGATATGCTGGCAGAGGGCTATCATAAAAAACTCAGTTGTGAAGTGTGTCATGGACCTTTGGCCAAACATATTGATGAGCCTGAGGAATATGAACCCAGCTTTCCCAGGGAACGGACATTGTGCCCGGTCTGTCATGAATATCTGTCGTCCAGACCCACGGGTTTTCCACAAATAATGAGTCAGTCCCACAACTCCTTGAAGGCCTGTGTCAGTTGTCATGATCCCCATGATCCTGTTCCTCCAGATATTCCCAGCAATTGCTCGGCATGTCACGGAGAAATTGCACGAAGTAAGGCCGTATCGCATCACATGGATGTTGATTGTGAATTTTGTCACACGACGCCGGAATTGCACAAGACCTCTCCTCGCCAATATCGGCCCAGCAAACCTCAAAACCGTGAATTTTGCGGTCAGTGCCATACCAAGAATGCCAGCATTGAAACCAATGCCCCTCGAATCGATCTGGCAACACATGAAACACGCTATGATTGCTGGCAATGTCACTACCCACACCTACCGGAGGCGCGATGAAAAATCCTATCACATCCAAACGACGCGACGTATTGAAATCCATGGCAGGTCTTGCTGCCAGTCTGATCGTACCAAAAACTCTCCGGGGAGAAAAGAGCAGCCAAAAGTCATTTGATTGGAGCGATGATTCAATCCATTACAATCCCCATGATCATAAATGGGGGATGGGCGTGGATATTGACAAATGTATTGGCTGCGGTAGATGTTCCAATGCCTGCAAAATTGAAAACGATGTTCCTAAAGAGCCCTTTTTCTTTCGTACCTGGGTCGAGCGCTATGAAGTCCATGAAAATGGTGCAACCATCATCGATTGTCCCAATGGGGCAGTGGATGGATTTGAGAAAAAACCTGCAGATGACGATGTGCTGCGTAGTTTCTTTGTACCAAAACTATGTAATCATTGTGAAAATCCACCCTGTGTTCAGGTATGCCCGGTTGGTGCCACCTATCAATCTGCCGATGGGGTGGTCCTGGTAGACGCAGATTACTGTCTGGGTTGTCGCTATTGCATACAGGCCTGTCCCTATGGAGCCAGATTCCTGCACCCTGTGACCCGAACAGCTGAAAAATGTACCTTCTGTTACCATAGGATCGTTCGCGGAGAAGAACCGGCCTGTGTGGAAGCCTGTCCTACTGAGGCCAGAATTTTTGGAGAACTGGATGAGAAATCCAGCCCCTTACGCAGATTCAAGCGTATGAACCATATTGGGGTGCTCAAGCCTGCCTTGAATACTGAGCCCAAAGTCTTTTATGCAAATCTTGATATGGAGGTGAAATAATCATGGAAGAGATCGTCCAACATTTAACACCTCTCCTGAATGAAGTCACCGGCTACATTTTCCCCAATGAAATCGAGCTTCACTGGGGCTTACTGGTGGTTATTTATCCCTATCTGACTGGACTGGTTGCCGGAGCTTTTATTCTCGCTTCACTCGTCAAGGTCTTTAATGTAGAAGAGCTCCAACCAACCTATCGACTTTCTCTGCTCACAGCATTGGCATTCATCATCATCGCACCACTTCCATTGCTTGCTCACCTGGGGCATCCGGAGAAATCTTACGAGATTTTCCTGACCCCCAATGTGAACTCGGCCATGGCCATGTTTGGCTTCGTATATGCCTGGTACCTCATGGCAGTTCTCCTCCTGGAGCTCTGGTTCGATTTCCGTAAAGATCTGGTGATCATGGGCCGGGAAAATAAAGGCATAAAGAAGTGGTTCTATAAGTCCCTGTCCCTGTTCTCAAAGGATATCTCCGATGAGGCGGTTGCTTTTGACCATAAAGCTGTAAAGATCATCACGATCATTGGTATCCCTTCAGCCTTTCTGTTGCATGGCTATGTGGGCTTCATCTTTGGATCGATCAAAGCCAATCCCTGGTGGTCCAGTGTTTTGATTCCCATTGTATTCCTGTTCTCCGCCATCGTGTCCGGAATTGCCCTGGTTATATTACTATACATGATAGTTACACCCCTGCGCAACAAGGTCGTGGACATGTTATGCCTTGATAAACTGGCGAGTTATCTTTTCTATATCATGATCGTGGATTTTTCCCTGGAGATCCTTGATTTTATCCATCGCATCTACGAATCGGAAGAATCCATTGATATCCTGGCATCCCTGGTAAGCAATAAACTGTTTTCCAGTTTGATCATCATGCAGCTCCTCATGGGAATGATCATCCCGCTCTTCACCATTGCAGGCGTGAAAACCTTCAAGGTCCCGGCTGACCTGCGCAAACTCCTCTACTTCGTTTCAGCTATCCTGGTGCAGGTTGGCATCTTCTCAACACGCTGGAATGTTGTCATTGGGGGTCAATTGTTCTCAAAGAGTTTTATGGGTCTGACAACCTATAAAATGACATTTTTAGGACTGGAAGGACTGCTGGTGTCCATTGCACTGCTGATCATGCCCTTCATTATTCTCTGGATGCTCATCAAGATATTAAAACCATGGCGTACTGAAGACGCTGCCACTCAGGGTGCTGCATCATAAGCGCTCTCTCATTAAGGACGGACCAAGTATGAAATACGGACGACGAGAGTTTATAAACACCCTGCTGGGGATCGGTGGTCTGGGCGGTCTGGCGTCGATCTTCTATCCGGTCTTTCAGTTTTTAATCCCCCCGAAAGTGACTGAGGCGCAGGTGAGTTCATTAAAAGTTGGGGCTGTGGGAGACTTCCCGGTGAACGGATCAAAAATAGTTCGTTTTGGACGCACCCCAGTGATCCTGATTCGATCGGATCGGGATACTTTCAAAGCCCTGGAAGCGACCTGCACCCACCTTGATTGTATCGTTCAGTACAATCAGGCCAGAAAACAAATTGTCTGCGCCTGTCACAATGGGGTTTATGACCTCAGCGGCAAAAATGTCTCTGGTCCTCCACCAAAACCACTTGGTGTCTACTCAGTCTCGATCGTTGATGATCAGGTCCTGATCACAGAGGAGAAGGAGCTAGCATGAGTTCAACATTGAAGCAAAACATGTTTAACTGGCTGGATGATCGGCTTGATCTGAAGCCCCTGGTGAACATGATGGATCACAAGAAGGTGCCCATCCACTCACATACGATCTGGTATTATATGGGCGGTGTCACACTATTCCTTCTCATCGTCCAGGTCTTCACCGGAATTTTGCTACTCATGTACTATCGTCCCGGTGAGGAAAGTGCCTATGAAAGCATGCAATTCATTCTCACTGAAGTACAATTCGGCTGGTTATTCCGTAACGTCCATGCCTGGTCAGCCAACTTGATGATCCTGTTTGCCTTTACTCATATGTTCAGTGTGGTATTTACACGTGCCTTCACAAAGCCGCGAGAACTGACCTGGGTATCAGGGTTTGTTTTGCTGCTCCTCGCCATGTTTTTCGGTTTCAGTGGTTATCTATTGCCCTGGAATGAGCTGGCATTTTTTGCAACCAAAGTGGGGACAGATATTGTCGGTGCCGTTCCCTTTATCGGCGAACAGCTAAAGGTCATTATCCGTGGAGGAGAGGATGTGACCGGGGCGACCCTGTCAAGATTCTTCGGTCTCCATGTGGCCATCCTTCCCGCAGTGACCTTCCTGATCCTGAGTTTTCACCTGCTCCTGGTCCAGCGCCAGGGGATCAGTGAACCAAGACACTTTGCAGCTTTACCGAAAGAGAAGAAACGCTATATGTCCTTTTTCCCGGATTTCATACTCCGGGATGCTCTCCTCTGGATGATCATTAATATTATCGTTTTATCTCTGGCCGTTTTTTATCCCTGGGAGCTTGGTCTGAAGGCCGATGCCCTGGCCTCAGCACCCATGGGCATAAAACCTGAATGGTACTTTATGTTCATGTTTCAGACCTTGAAAATGATACCCCCACATGTTTGGCTTATCGAGGGTGAAACCTTTGGGATCCTGCTCTTTGGTGTGGCTGCATTATTGTGGATGGCTGTCCCCTTTGCCAGATTTCGGGGAGAACAAATCGTTGACTCCGAATGGATAACCATTCTGGGTGTTTTTACCATTGGTTACATGGTGATCCTCACGATCATCGGATATTTATAGGCGAGCTGGATATGAAACGAATTATTAGAAACAACATCGGGTCCCTACTGCTCTCCAGCATATTTTTGCTGTACGTCCCTGGCCTCTACGCTGAAGAATCTGTGAATACCTGTTTGACCTGTCATGAGGAAAACGATATCATGCCCGGGGATTTTCGAGCAGATGATGTCCACTTGCATGCAGAAATATCCTGCGTTGGCTGTCATGGTGGGGATCCTACCGCTGATGATATGGATGAATCGATGTCAGCAGAAAGCGGATATATTGGCATCCCGTCGAGAATGGAAATGCCAGCTTTTTGTGGCAAATGTCATAGCAGGATAGAGTACATGCGTGTCTTTCAACCTCGCATACCTACGGATCAGGTGGATCAATATTATACCAGTACGCATGGCAAGAAACTTCTTGAGGGAAGCGAAATAGTGGCAGAATGTGCCAGCTGCCATACAGCCCATGGCATTCTACCAGCTAAAGACACACGGTCCAGTGTCCATGCTTTCAACATCCCGCAAACATGCAACCGCTGTCACGGCGATGCAGATCGCATGGCAAATACAGGTCATGGCAGCAATCAGTACAAGGACTATGCGGTGAGCGTACACGGTAAAGCACTCATTGAAAAAAGCGATGCCGGTGCACCCGCCTGCAATGACTGTCATGGAAATCATGGTGCAGCACCCCCCGGCACAGAATCAGTAAACCATATTTGTGGATCCTGCCATTTGAATAATATGGAATTCTTTAAAACATCGATCATGGGTGAGGGCTCAGAATCGTCTGAATCCCATAGCTGTGACCAATGTCATGGAAATCATTTGATCGCCAAACCGTCAGACGAATGGTTAAATGTCAGTGCTTCCTCCATCTGTATGGAGTGTCATTCTGAGGGTGATGAGGGTCATGCTGCTGCTGTAAGCATGTATTCAGAAATATCTCAATCAGATAGCCTTTATCAGCTGGCCCTGCTCCATCTGGAAGATATACAGATCAAAGGAATGAATGATGTGGATATCCAGTATGTGCTTAAGGATGCCAAACAGAATCTTATTCAAATGCGAACCATGGTGCACACTTTCGATCCGGCACTGATCATCGAAAAATCCGGGGAGGGCAAGCAATTATCCCAGGATGCTATTGCCTTGGCAGGTCTTGAGATCGCAGAGTTCAACAAACGCAGATTGGGCTATGGAATTTCAACCCTGACATTTGTCCTTTTAGCCTTTGCTCTGTATCTGAAAATCAGACAAATCGATACCAGTAAGTCTGAAGGATCAAAATAAATAAAGACTCCAGTAGGAGTGAAAGGAAATCACATGCGACAATTAGTTTTCTTATTACTCATGCTCACCGCCAGCTTCACCTTTGGCCAGGATACCAAACCTGAATATGTGGGTGGAAAAAAATGTAAAATGTGCCACAACAAAGCTGAAAAAGGAGCTCAGTACTCGAAATGGGAAGAAACAGCACATGCCAAAACCTTCGATGTTCTTTTGACAGAAGCAGCCAAAAAAATTGCCGCGGATCGTGGCCTAAAAACAACACCTGACAAAGCAGGTGAATGTCTTCAGTGTCATGTGACCGGGTGGGGTACCCCCTCAGGATATCAAGTTGAAGTGGATGAAAATGATAAAAAAGCTGTGAAGCACAACGAAGCGCTCAAATCAGTGAGCTGTGAGGCTTGCCATGGTCCCGGTAGTGCCTACAAAGGTAAAAAGGTTATGCTGGCCATTGCAGATGGTACTACTGATGCGGCTAGTGTTGGGTTAAACTATCCCAATGAAAAGACATGTCGGGGTTGTCACAATGAAAAATCACCTACATCAAAAACGTTTAATTTTAAAGAACGTGCCGCCAAAATTGCCCACCCCTATCCCAAAAAATAGGGAGGATCTTCTGTGTTGATCCAGAAACTAAGCTTGATTATGGGGATAATTGTCATCTGTCAGTTATCCCCACTAATCGGACAAGATCAACTGATGGATATTCCAGAATCAATTTCGATCAGGAACGACAAAAAGATATTTGAACCTGTCGTTTTCCCCCACAGAAAGCATGCCCACATGTCGGAAATGGGAGCGGGCTGTGTAACCTGCCATCATTATGCCGAGGATGAGATATATGATCCCTGTGCTGACTGTCACACCAATGATCCCGATGATCTCAAAAGTGGCATGCCTTCCATGAATGCCGCTTTTCATCGCAAATGCTTGAACTGTCATAGAGATTGGAATGCATCCAATGTCTGCGGGACCTGTCATTTCCAGAAGGCTGAAAATGCCGGGAGTGAATTTCAAAAAACCATTTCTTACCCTGAAATTGTTAACTTTCAAACACCCCATCAAAAAATGACACGGGTTACATTTCGACATAAGCAGCATGTAGAACTTTTCAGATTCAATTGCGAATCATGCCATCGTGATGAGCGCTGTAAAACCTGCCATGGCCCCCAACCTGTGGATGCAAATATATCAGGAACCTTAACGACGCGACATTTCCCCTGCAGTCAATGTCATGATGTAAAAACTGAGTCAGGTTGTGAGAAATGCCACCAGAATAGAACGACACCAGGATTCAGTCATGACATGACCACATTTCCGTTGAAAGCCTTCCATGCTTCCAGGGAATGTACCCAGTGCCATGACCCCAATACATCTGTCAAAAAACTGGACAAGACCTGTACCAATTGTCACAAGAATTTTGAGTTGGGATCTTTCGATCATGCAGCGACGGGACTCGAACTGGAGCTGGGACATGAAGATCTGGATTGCTATGATTGCCATGAGGATAACAACTTCAACCAAGCACCAGTCTGCTACGAATGTCATGATGATGATATTAATTTCCCAGATGATTTACCAGGGACACGTCAGTAAGAGACCAGATTATCTCTGTCCTGCCATTTTTGTTCTATTGGGTAAAAGGCATAGGGGTATATGTTAGACCTGGATAGTGTTTAGAATTGACACAGGGGCGACCCAATCCTGGGAACGTCTGCCTGAGATTCTCGAAGGCCGTATTACTCAATTGCCAATATAAATCAGTGTGGATCAGTGTACATCTGTGGCTCAAAGGCCAAACCTGGATAGTGTTTAGAATTGACA
>CAZVSF010000079.1:3359-12803 GCA_964630195.1 uncultured Lentisphaeria bacterium | reverse complement strand
GTGGATGGCTTGATCTGTGTCAATGACAGGGCGGGGGGCCATGCCGGTACCATCGCGGCAACAAGGTTATATGAGGATCTGGTCGACTTTGGGAAGCCGCTCATCTGTGCCGGTGGTATCAGCTCACCTGAGGAAGTTGCCAGCATGATACATCTGGGTTATTCCGGTATTCAAATGGGTACTCGCTTTATCGCAACTGACGAATGCAATGCCCATCAGGACTACAAACAAGCTATTCTTGATGCTAACGAATCGAATATCGTTCTCACGGACAAGTTATCGGGTGTACCTGTTTCTGTGATTGAGACAGATCATATCAAAAGAATGGGGGTCAAAGCCGGTCCCTTCGCCCGGTGGATGCTCAGGGGTTCCAGAACCAAAAAATATATGCGCATGTTTTATTCATTGCGTTCATTCAGAACATTGAAAAATGATCATAAAAAAGTCGGGGATTATCATCACTTTCTCCAGGCAGGAAAAAGTGTCGCAGGTATCAAGAAAATTGAGCCTGTTCGAGAGGTAATGGAAAACTATCGACATGCCCTGGAAACCTGAATTATCAGGCTATAATACGTTAAGACCACCATCATCCAGTTTGAGTGGACGTTTCCAATAATTATACTGGGGGGTCCAGTCCTCTTCATCCATCCCAGCCAGACCCAATAAGCCCCACATGGAACAGAAAATATCTCCAGGGCCAAATTCACTGGAATTCTTTCGATAGATCTCATCACCAACCCGCTCGTAGAAGACCGCTCCCGGTGAATTTGTTTCACCTGGAGTTACTGTTTGTTCCACGATGTATTTCCCACCACCGTGGGAGGCCAGTCTAAATCTCCAGCCACGAGAATTCGCGTATTCACGTTGCAATTCCGGAGCGTCCCTGGACACCAGGACGACGGACATGGCAGATTCCAGATGAGGAAGAAACCCATTAAATCCATCCGCCCAGAGCATGCAATAGCGACATCCCTGTCCCATATTGTGAATCACCAAAAGTTTATCCTGATCTCCAAACATCTCCAGCAGGGTGGTTTCACCTTCAAAGGTTTTGAAGGTATAATTAGGAACCTTCTGAGGAGAATTTGATTTGCGGAGAGCCGTCAGTCGGGTGTTCAATTCATAAATCTGTTGCTCAAGAGCTTTTATCTCACTGGCCATGACGAAGGTCCTTTAATTTTGGTTGAAACCCCCTTACCAATATAAAACAAGCCCTGCGTTGATCTCCATCTTTAGTTTTGGTTGGCTTTAGATCATTGAGATGAATGGTTCATCTTTAGAAGACGCGATCATTCCCCGTGATACGGATTGTCTTTTCTTCAAGAATAATGCGTTTACTTTGAAGCAAGATGACTGTCTCGCACCACACACTGAAATTACTGGCTGCCCTGGTTTGGTACATCGGTCCGATTATTCTCTTTAACAAAGGTGCTGAACTGGCAAGCGATGCCTATGATCTTGAGTCACATGGATGGGAGCGCCCCTTCAGCTGGATCGCCGGTATTACTGTTGGCATTATAAAAACCCGTTATATCTTTATTAAAAGTTGCCGTAAGAATCTGGCCCGCATTGATGCGCTTGTCTCACCAAAACTGGGTCAGTTTTACCGTGTTCGCTTTTTTATCTCCCTGGCGTCCATGATCGCCCTGGGATCCATACTCTCAAAGATTTCTCAGGGGAATCACACCTTTCTGATCGCCGTGGCCACTCTGGATATTAGTATTGGAACTGCCCTGCTGCTAAGCAGCAAGGTTTTCTGGGAACAGGGTGTTTTCTCCTTGTCCCGAAATGCTTCCTGAATGGAGCTCCCCACGGGTCAGCCCGTGGTCTCTGCTCCATAACCCGTCTGGTTATCCGTAGCCACTTCGTCGTGGCCTTTCTCGCCGCTTCCTTCGAGAGCACTTCGACAGGCTCAGTGTGACACCTCAGGATAACGGCGGCGATTGAGCCCTGGTGTAAACTGCGACATCCGCCAAAGCATAATTCCTACATTCATCCCTGTGCATGCACGGGGTTTCCTGCCTATGCCGAAGCGAAACTCCGGCTTCACGCAGTCAGGTCTTTACGCAACCCTAAGCGGTAGGCTTGCGTAGGCGTATAAAGACTATATCTATTTCAAGCTGGGACCTGCCTTGAGAATTTCTGTAGGCATGCCTTCCATATACTTCTTGAAGTTTTCAATGAACAGTCTGGCGAGCTGTTCATATTTCTCTTTGTAAGCATCCTTGCTTGGCCAGGTTTGGGCGGGATCCAGGACTTTTTCAGGGACACCCTCACAAAATATTGGAACCTCAAACCCAAAGATCGGATCTTTGCGAAATTGCACGTCCCCGAGCTTGCCCTCAAGTGCCGCATTTAGGAGTGCTCTGGTATGTTGTATACTCATGCGCTTTCCGACACCAAAGGGACCTCCAGTCCACCCCGTATTCACCAACCAGCAATCCACATCATGCTTCTGGATGCGCTCTTTCAGGAGCTGTGCATAGTAATAGGGGTGATGAACCATAAAGGGCGCACCAAAACAGGCGCTGAAGGTCGACTGGGGTTCAGAGCCCAGACCTACTTCTGTTCCAGCCACTTTGGATGTGTAGCCTGAAATAAAATGATACATTGCCTGGTCTGGAGATAGCTTTGCAATGGGAGGAAGCACACCATTGGCATCACAGGTCAACATGAACACATTTTTGGCATGTCCTCCCCTGGCATCACTTACCGCATTGTCGATAAAGTTGAGGGGGTAGGATGCCCGTGTATTTTCGGTACGCGTCGGATCATCCAGATCAAGTTTTCTGGTCACTGGATCAAAAATTACATTTTCCAGGATGGTCCCGAACTTTTCAGTACAGGCATAAATCTGTGGCTCTGCTTCAGGGCTCAACTGAATGACCTTGGCATAACAACCTCCTTCGAAATTGAAGACACCATCATCACTCCAGCCATGCTCATCATCGCCGATCAACCTCCGCTTGGGGTCTGCTGACAGCGTGGTCTTCCCTGTGCCGGAAAGACCAAAAAAGATAGCCGTGTCTCCATCAGCACCCATGTTGGCAGAGCAGTGCATGGACAGGACTTTCTGTTTGGGCAGGAGATAGTTCATCACCGTGAACACTGACTTCTTTATTTCGCCAGCATATTGGCTCCCCCCAATAATGGCGATGCGCTTCTCAAAGTTTAGAGCGATGAAAGTGGGACTATTGGTTGCGTCCATCTCAGGTGAAGCAAAAAAATTCGGAACGGATATGACGGTAAATTCGGGGATATGTTTTTTCAGTAATTCCTGTGTTTCCAGGGGTATGAACATATTCCGGGCAAAAAGACTGTGCCAGGCATACTCGGTAATAATCCTGATCGGCAATGAATAGTTTTCGTCAGCACCGACCCGACAATCCTGAATAAATACATCTTTGCCTTGTAGATAAGCTTGTACACGAGAGAGAAGTACGGCAAATTTTGATTCCGGGTAGGGTCTATTGTATTCCCCCCACCAAATATCACTTCTAGTGAGATCTTCCTTGACAACCAGTTTGTCATTTGCCGCCCGAGCTGTGTGTTTTCCAGTATTCATCAGGATGGGACCCTGATTGATCACCTTCCCTTCCGAGCGAAAAATGATCTCTTCATAAAGGGATGCTGTATGCAGGTTCCAATACACATTATTCAAGTTTTTTAATCCATGATTATCCAGTCCATAATCACTTCCAGTCGCATTGCTCTCAGCAAGTGCCGGGCTGTCGAGACCTAAATGCTGCTTCATGACCAATCCCTCACCATTTTCCGGTCACCAATAAAAATTTCGTTGGGTGCTTTGGGATCCAGCGCCCATTTAATGCGCTCCACCCCTTCCTTGATATCTTTGATGCTGCCGCAATAGCTGAGGCGGAGGTGGCCATCCATTCCAAATTCATTTCCGGGAACAGTTACCACGCGAACCTTGTCCAACAACATCTTGCTCAACTTTGCCGAGCTCTTTTCATAGGCACTAAAATCTGGAAAGCAGTAGAACGTACCGCCTGGTCGTTCCACGCGAACACCATCGATGGTGCGTAACTCATTGATCATGATATCACGGTTATTCTGAAGTGTGGTCCGCAAGCTTTCCACGCCACTCTGGATTCCATTTAAAGCGCCAACGGCTGCCGCCTGGGTCAGCCCCGAGACACAGGATGTTGTCTGAGCCTGGATATTGACCATGGCTTCTATCACCTTGGGATTTGCAATGGCCCATCCCACGCGGAACCCTGTCATGGCATAGGCTTTTGAGACGCCATTCACCACAACCAGTCTGGATTTGGCATCATTCACTTTTACGAATTGATACGGAGACGTCCAGGAAGCTCCCTCAAAAACCAGTTTATGGTAAATATCATCCATAATGAGATAAATATTCTTTTTCTCGCAAAACCTGACCAGCTCAGCGATGAGTGCTTCTGAGTAGATCGCACCCGATGGATTACTGGGACTGTTGACAATAATGGCTTTTGTATATGAGCCCACAGCCTGTGAAATATCATTTATGGTCGGCTCCAGACGTCCATCTTCCGGTGTCACAACAACCGGCTTACCATAAGCCATCTTTACCATTTCCGGGTAACTCACCCAATACGGTGCAAGCACAATAACTTCGTCTTGAGGATCGATAATGGACTGAAGCAGGACAGAGAGCGATTGCTTCGCGCCATTTGAGATGATGATATTGTCAGGGCTTACGACATGATCATAGTTCTCTTCCGTGTAGCGCACAACGGCTTTTCGAAGCGCTGGAATTCCCTCAGTAGGTGTGTATTTTATCTCTGCAGAATTCAACTTTGCAGCTGCTGATAGAATTGCATCTATGGGGGCTTTACTTTTGGGCTCGCCACCACCAAGATGAATGACAGCCTCCCCCTTCTCTTTCAATCTTCGGGCCGTATCATTGAGGGCCAGGGTTGGTGAAGCTGGAATTGATTTTGCCAGTTGACTGATACTCATGTCTTCCTCTAAAACTATTTTTTGTTAGCGCCAAACCCCCTTCAGGGGCTTGAAATAAATCTTAGTAAACATAGTTTTTTGTAAAGGAAATTACCAACAAAAATGACGGCTGAAGCTAAGATTATTAAGGAATATTAATATCTGGATTAATACTTTAACGGAATTGTTTGTAAATCTGTAAATACATTCACCAGATTAACTGGACTGATTTAGTAATTCTGATGCTAGAAAATATAGGGAATCAAATAATACGATCGCTTTTTGTAGGCTGTCCATTCTGGATAACGGGACATGGATCTTTCCTTCATGACAATGTTAATGGAGAAATATCCCAGCCAGACCCAGATTAGAATCGCCCAGGGAATCCAATGCCAAACCAGCAAGGCAAAAGCGCCATATATCATCATTTCACCGAGGTAATTGGGATGTCTTATGATGCGAAACATACCCGAAGTGATGAGTCCTTTTTGGTATTTCAAGGTAAAATACTTTTGGGCATCTGCCGTTAGCATAATCATGAGACCCAGAGCGTAAATAAAGATTGATAGGGTCATCCAGATCCAGTTCGCGCCAACATGCGTTTCTCCCAAAACAGGAGATATGAGTAAATAAGGTGCCACCCAATACGGTCCCAGCACTGCAATAATTGCTGTTACTCCTCCCCCCAGAGTGATATCTACTTGCCATCTATCATCGGGGAAGATCAGGTCCTTCAGGATCCATATCATGCCATAACTGCCATGGAGGGCAAGGTAGACCCAGGCTTGAGTGGAATAATTTTCAAAATAGAGCATGAGGCCCAAAACCCATAAGACCGTCATCCCTTTCTGGAAATTGATGACCCAGTTAAAGCGCAGTATTCGAGGTCCACCAAAGAGATCGTGACTTAAATAGTGATTTGCTTTATTGATCGAGCTGATAATATCATTCATTGTGGGGGGCTATTCCTTTTCCGCGATCAGAATGTAGCTGAGAGGAATATCTGGTCCAAGCTGCTGATTTTTTCCATGCAGGGTTGAAATATCATCAGGATATTCAGAGAAATGCCTGACCTTCATCCCATTTTCTATGATGCCCATAAAGATGTCTGACAATGTCCATACAAACCAATACATGGTCTTGGAAGCATAGGTCGTTTTTCCGATATAGTCTATCCCATCATTGTCTATGTATGGATCACTTTTAAAATAGGGTTCAATAATTTTCATGGGATCCACATTCTCCAGATCATCTGAGGGGAGCATTTCGGAAAATGGGTGAGATTCGTGGATGAAGAGCTCTCCTGATTCATTTAAAAGTGAAGCGATTTTACCAAAGAAACGCCTGATTGCCGGCATCCAGCCAAGACAACCAATGCTGATATACACAATGTCAAACTCACCGTGGTATGTTTCAGGAATATCATAAATGTCGGATTGAATAAATTCACAGGCGATATCATATTTCTCCGCTCTTGCTTTGGCCTCCTGGATCGCAAGATCGGAGATATCAAAACCAACGCATTCACCTCCTCCCATATTTTTCAGGGACATGAGTTCAACACCATTGTTGCAACAGACCTGAGCGATCTTCTGTCCCTCAATATTCAAGGCTGAGATCAGGGCTAACTCGGGCTCTGTAATAACAGAGAATCCCGGTGTTGCAAAAGCATTGTCCCATTTGTCAGCATTGGCTTTCTGATGATAAGGCATAGCCTCATTCCAGGCTTCACGGTTGGCTTGTGTATATGATCTGTAACTATTCATACTCCACGTCATTCACTTTAATAAAAGTACTTTCTTCTGTTGTGACTGTCCTGAGGTGCTGAGTTGCACAATGTAGACCCCAGAGGGAAGATCTCTTCCGCCCCACTTCCATACATGTCTGCCCACACCATTCTCTGAAACATCCTGATGTTTGAGCATGTCACCTTGAAGATTATAGATGCTTATGGTAGTCTGCTGCCGGTCAGCCAATTCATATTCGATACTTAAGACCGGGTTAAAAGGATTGGGGTATACCTTCAACAATGCTGGTGATTCCGGTCCTTTCATCTCAGGCGGTCGAATGGTTCCTGTCGTTTGATCCAATAATTCCAACATAGCTGTTCCGGTGGCATCTTCAGTCTCGAAACCCAAAAGCTCCCCAATGGTTGGTGCGATATCGGGAATGGTCCTGGGAACATCTGACACCAAACCAGCATGTATATCTGGTCCAATAGCCAGGAGTTGAATCTGTCGACAACCCGGACAATCATCCCCATGTCCCTGAAAATTGTAGTCATGGCGTCCATGATCATTGGTGATCAGCATGCTTGTCTTTCCAGCATATGCCGTGTCAGCCTGAAGCGTATTCCAGAGTTCTCCTATGAGACTGTCGGCAATGGTAATGGCATTCAGATAGTCAGCCCATACGCCGGAATGTCCCGCATGGTCAACATCAGCCAGATACATGAGAAGAAAATGGGGTGACGGATTGGTGATCACCTGTTCAGTTTCATGCCAGACATCGGTGTCGGTTACACCCGCCTCATGGTAAAGTGGCCAATAATCCATACCATAATCCACATCAAGGCTCGCCTTCCAGGAGCAGAGCTCTTTGAGCGTATAAACACACTCTTCAGGCGGTCTGTCTAAAGCTTTCCTGTAATATTCGAAGAGGGTTGGCAATTCGGTAGTATTGTTGCTAATTCCATCACAATAGGGATCGCTAAAACTATTGATCTCTGTCCAGGCTCCGCACCATATGGCTGGAATAGCTCGAGAGGTATAGGTAAACCCATCGTTTTGAAAATCTCCGACCAAAGCCCCCTGTTCTGCCAGGGCTGCCATATTGGGTACGAAAGTGTGGCTGGGATCACCCAGGCCTTCACTATAGCGTAAGCCATCAATGATGACCAGCACGACATGGTCTGTTGAATAGCTGAATCCGCGCAGCGGAAGAAGCGAGAGGCAAAGAAATAATAAATGAAACCTGGGTCTTAATACCCGATAGAATTGTGATCGCATGCGTACCCTTCTTTTGGCAAATTCGAGCTTAGTTATTATAGATATCATTAACCATAGTCTTCGATGGTCGAGATGATGTAGAAAATTATGCAGTACTGTTGATTTCGCAAGAAGCTTCTCGGAATGTCCTTTCAATTTCACCAATTTCACTTCATCTCCACGGCTTCTGGATTAGCTTCAAAGATGCTTCCCTGGATCACTATTCTGAGACCCCTGAATCTTCTTCAAGCCACGCTGGCAGTTGTGTTGACCACCGCTTTTCTTGGAGAATTTGATCAAGTTGACGTGCTCATTTTATTGATCTTCTCGGTGATCACCATTAATGCCGGGGGTAATATCATCAATGATATTTATGATATTGAAATTGATCGCGTAAACCGTCCGGAGAGACCCTTGCCATCTGGTGATTTGAATATCCTTCAAGCTCGGATCTATCTCATCATTCTTTTTATTGTTGGCGCCGTTCTAGCCTGGTTCATTTCGCTTGAAGCCTTTATCATTGCCGGACCCATCTCCATACCAACACTCATCGCCTACAGTGCCTGTTTTAAACGTCAGCCAGTTATCGGTAACCTCACTGTTGCCTTTATGCTGGGTTTGGCATTTATTTATGTTGGCGCTGCTTTTGGGAATATTCAGGCGACCCTGGTGATGGCTGCATTGGCTTTTGGATTCACAGTCATACGTGAAATCGTCAAGGATCTTGAAGATATGGAAGGCGATGCCAGAGACCAGGCTCGGACGCTTCCACTGGTTTGGGGTGAGACAAAAACCCTCAATCTCGTTCTGTTTTTTATGGCGATCTTCATGGTTTTAGATCTTTTGCCCTATATTTTTGGTGTCTATGGTCAGGTCTACTTCTGGATGGTCCTTATGGGTATTAATCTACCCCTGATGGGCTTCGCTTTGCTGCTGTGGAAACAGCCAGATAAAAAAAATTATTCCAGAGTACAATTGTTTTTAAAACTCGATATTTTTGTGGGTCTCGCTGCTCTATATTTCGGCCAGACTTTTTAACTGCTTTTCCCGTATGGGAATCATAATAAGGATACACCGTGGCTGAATTCGTTCACCTTCACAATCACTCCCATTATTCGCTGCTTGATGGCGCTGCTCGTATAGATCAAATCATTTCCAAGGTCTCTCAACATGAGATGAAAAGTTTTGCCCTGACAGATCACGGCAACATGTTCGGTGCCGTGGAATTTTACAAGGCAGCCCAAAAAGCTGGCATCAAACCCATTATTGGAATGGAAGCCTATGTCGCTCCAGGGCTTCACTCCGAGAAGAGAGTACCCACCGAAGGTAAGCGCGCCTATCATCTGGTCCTGCTGGCTAAAAATGAGGTAGGATACCGCAACCTCCTCAAGCTGACTTCCATGGCTTATCAGGATGGATTCTACTTCGTGCCTCGTGTAGACAAGGACATGCTGCGAGCACACTCTGAAGGTCTCATTGCAACGACAGCCTGCCTGAGTGGACAGGTCAC
>CAZVSF010000079.1:0-3259 GCA_964630195.1 uncultured Lentisphaeria bacterium | reverse complement strand
GATCACTGAATGATCACCTCGATGCAATCACCTGGGAAGGTATGGAGCGTCGCGTAAAGAATTTTGATACTCGTTACAAAGAACGCCTTGATTATGAACTTGACGTGATCAAGAAGATGGGTTTCCCGGGCTATTTTCTTATCACCCATGACTTTGTGAATTATGCTAAAAAAGAAGGTATTCCTGTGGGACCTGGACGTGGTTCGGCTGCCGGGAGACTGGTCGCCTATTCGTTAGGCATTACGGATCTGGACCCCCTGCAATACGATCTGCTATTCGAACGCTTTTTAAATCCCGATCGTGTCAGCATGCCTGATATTGATATCGATTTTTGTTATGATCGGCGTGAAGAGGTCATCGATTATATGCGTGATCGCTTTGGACATGATTCAGTAACCCAGATCATTACCTTTAACAAACTCAAAGCCCGTGCTGTGATTCGTGATGTAGGTCGCGTATTGGAAGTTCCCATCAAGGAAACTGACCGGATCGCCAAGCTTGTCCCTGAAGAGCTGGGGATAAAACTGCCCCAGGCCCTGAAAAAAAGCCCCGAACTGAAACAGGCTTCTGAGTTGGATGAGGTTCACCGGCAATTATTTGGCTACTCCGAAGTGCTGGAAGGCATGAATCGCAATGCCGGTAAACACGCTGCCGGTCTGGTGATCGCACCGGGCAAACTCACAGATTATATCCCCCTTTACAGGTCACCCAAGGACGGCACCGTAACCAGCCAATACGACATGAAGGCTCTCGAGGATGTTGGACTCATAAAATTTGATTTCCTGGGATTAAGAACGTTGACGGTTATTCAGGAAGCTGTCGAGTTGATCAAAAAGTTTCAGGGTGTGGAGATCGATATTGCCAATATTCCCATGGATGATCCTGCTGTTTACAAACTGTTTTCAGATGGTCTTACCATCGGCTTGTTCCAGTTTGAATCAAGCGGTATGCGGGAATATTTAAAAAAGCTAAAACCCACTGTCCTGGAAGATCTCTTTGCCATGAACGCCCTGTATAGACCAGGACCCATGGGGAATATCAATGACTTCATCGCCCGTAAACACGGCGAGCAGAAAGTGACCTCTCTCCATCCGCTTATGGAGGAAATTCTCAAAGAGACCTACGGCATTATTGTCTACCAGGAGCAGGTCATGCAACTGGGGTCGGTGATTGCCGGCTTCTCGCTCTCAAAAGCTGATTTAATGCGCCGGGCCATGGGGAAAAAGATCAAATCCCTTATGGATGAGATGAAGGAAGAATTTATATCGGGTGCTCGCAAAAATGATATCAATGAAAAACTGGCCAGCAAGATCTGGGACTTGATTGAAAAGTTCGCAGAATATGGTTTTAATAAAAGTCATTCCGCAGCCTATTCGGTTATTGCCTATCAAACAGCCTATTTAAAGACCCACTATCCTGTAGAATTCATGGCTGCCAACATGAGCTCTGAAAAGGACAACACTGATAAAATTCAGATGCTTCTCGCTGAGTGTCGCAAACTGGGCATAAAGATCATTCCACCTGATGTCAATGCCAGCATGGTCCACTTTGCTCCCGGTGATGGCCAAAGCATTATCTATGGTCTGAACGCCATAAAAAAAGTGGGGTCCAAGGCTGCAGAAGTAATCATGCAGGAACGGATCGAGAATGGTCCCTTTGAATCCATTTTTGATTTTTGCTCCCGCGTCGAGTCCCAAAACACCAACAAAGGTGTTGTTGAGGCTCTGGTTGGCAGTGGTGCCATGGATTCACTCCCGGGAACACGCTGGGAAAAATTCCTCAGTGTTGAAGATGCTGTTTATCACGGACAACGCGTGCAGACCCTGAAAAACACCAATCAGACCGATCTCTTTGGTGGCGGCGGGGATTCCGCCATGATCCGGGAGCCTGAACTCAGTGAAGCGCCGGCATGGAATAACATGGATATGCTGAATAGAGAGCGTGAGTATATTGGATTTTACCTCACCGGGCACCCACTGGAAGGTTTTGAGAGTGAAATCAATGCTTTTTCCAATGTGGATCTCATTGATCTAACGGCTACCCGAGATGAACAGGATGTACGGATCGGTGGAATCATCTCAGCCATGAAGATCCATTATGATAAGCGGAATAACCAGATGGCCTTTTTCACCCTGAACGGTCTCGACGGTTCTATTGAGGCACTGGCCTTCTCTGATGCCTTTACCAGGCATAAGGAATATATCGCCAACGATTCCAGAGTATACATGGAAGGTAAAATCTCTAAAAGAAGCGATGATGATCTTAAGGTTCTGGTGAATAAGGTGATTCCCCTTGAAGAGGGTCAAAATGAGTATGCCCGTGAAGTTCATATCGCCTTTGATCCAGCAGTGCTAGCAGGAAATATTCTGGATGAAACTCAAGTTTTAGCCAGACGCTATTCAGGTGCATGCTCTCTGATCTTCCATCTTCGTGAAGGAGAGAAGCGCGAAAGAATTATGATGGCCAGAACCACCCGTGTTTCCGCAAATCGTGGATTTATTCGAACCCTGCGAGAGTCCTATGGCGTTGAAAATGTCTGGCTGGCCTGACATCTTTCATAAGGATTGTCCTCCTGAGGTTGAAACCCGCTAAGCGGTGTTTCAAGGGGTGTTTTCAAACTGATGAAGCTGAGATATGATCGCTGTAATACAAAGAGTTAGTCAGGGCGAAGTAAAGATCGCTGGGCGGTCCCGGGGAAAGATCGCCAGGGGTTACGTCATTCTCTTAGGCGTTGATGCGGAAGATTCTCAACAGGATGCTGACTGGCTGGCTGAGAAGATCATTGGACTTAGAATCTTTGAAGACGAAAACGAAAAAATGAATCTGTCCATTCGAGATGTTGATGGCAAAGCCCTGGTTATCTCCCAATTCACCCTTCTCGCAGACTATAAGCGTGGTCGCCGACCAGGCTTCACCAGGGCAGCAAAACCAGAGAAAGCCAGCCCCCTGTATGAACATTTCATGGACCAACTCTGGCAGCATGGAATTGAAGTTGAAAAAGGTGAGTTTGGCAAAGAAATGCAGGTCCATATCATGAATGAGGGTCCGGTAACCCTGGTAATGGATAGCACGGTGAAATTTCCTCGGTAAAATTCCGGAGAGTGAGCTTGCCTATCCAGTCGTAGCTTAAGAGTGAAGACAGGTCAAAATGTCCAAGCCATCTCAGCGATTGAACTTTTGGCTTTGGTCCTTCGAGACACCGCTTGGCGGGTTTCTGCCATAGCAAGACGCTACGGCAAGGCAGGCAAGCTCAGTGTGA
>CAZVSF010000078.1:0-12824 GCA_964630195.1 uncultured Lentisphaeria bacterium | reverse complement strand
TTAAAAAATATATCCTTCATATCGCCTCGTGTTTCTCCCCATACAGCGTGAATGGGACAGGGATTTTCATCACTGCATTCTTTCAATCCCAGGACGCATCGATCAAAAATTTCCCCATCACCAAAAATGTTTATAATTTTTGAAAGTGTTAAATCGGTTGCGTTTTTTTCAAGATCAATACCGCCAGTTGGTCCGGTATTCGACTTAAGAAATTTTTCTGTAATTAGCACATTGGCAACTTTGGCAAGCTGGTTATAAGAAACTTCCAGTTCCGCGGCGACATCTTTGATCCTCACATAACGAGGTAGTGGTTGTCTTTCGATGAGATAAAATATTAGCCGGATGGCATATTCTGTTGATCGAGATAGGATCATGGTTTCCTCATCTAAAAATCTTTTTTTGAGAATGCTTTATACCCGAACCATACTGGCGTAATACACCAGCCCCATAATGCTAAAATAGCTACAAGCGATCCAAAGACAGTTCCATAAAATTTTGAAAAAAGAGCACCCGTATATCCCATGAGGGCTGCGATGTCGAACTGCAACAAAATCAGAATACGACCAAGGTCGATGGGGTTGAACATGGACAGGATGAGGGTAAGCTTTTCCAGCGGGTAATCTTCCAGAGCAAACAGGATGAAGAGAACGATGCCATCATAAAGAACGGCGAAAAAGAGCCAGAGCACCAGGGTCAAGCCAATCCCCTTCACGCGTTGCTCAGCCAGCACTGCAATGAGAAAGGCAAGCGCCGTGAAGACCCAGGTCAGAGAAACACCCACCAGAAGCAATATCCAGGAACTGATTGACAATATTCCTGCGTGATAGATAAAGGGTATGCCTACTCCCATGAGAAATACGGCTGAAAGCGGGAGCGTTAGGCCTAGATATAGACCCATAAATAGGGAAACACGCCCAATGGGTTGGGATAAGAGCAATTCCATAAATTCTCTGGAGTTATAAAAGAACATGGTTCCAAAAACGATGCTCACCAGCGGAATAATAAATAATATTATATTCATAAGACTGAGTGATACCTGTCCAGGATCCCCTCCAAAGCGAAATAACCCTTCTGTGAGTAAAAAGAATACTGTGGCATAAATAAGAAACCACTTCCCCCGAAAAAGGTCATGTAGCTGATATTTGATGATTTTTAGTAGTGTCATTCGGGGTTAAGACATCATTTTTGCGATTGCGCGTTCAAGGTTCATTTCCCCGGTCTGCTGAATGAGTTCTTCCACCGGACCATCAAAGAATATTTTTCCATCTAACAAATAGAGGACTGTGTCAGCCAGCTCCTGAATCTCACTCATGATATGAGATGTTATAATTACAGTTTTTCCCGCTTCCTTCTCTGCAAGAATCATATCCTTAAGCAGACTACTGGATACAGGATCTAATCCTGCTGTTGGTTCATCTAATATCAGGGTGTCTGGATTGAACATGAGAGCCACAATCGCATTTACTTTTTGACGCGTTCCCCCAGAAAGTGTTTTTATTGGCTTCATCAATTCATCAGAAAGTCTGAAATAGCTGACCAACTCTTCTGCCCGGGTTGCTGATCCATATCGCAAATCAGAGACCATGGTAATGATCTCAGCAGAGCTAAGGTTTTCAGGGAAGCGCGCGATCTGAGGCATATACCCAATCTGAGATCGATAGCTCCAATCGCCATTCAGTCGATTGTCTTTGATGGTAATTTCACCACTATCATATTTATCAAGACCTAGTAAACATTTAATCAGTGTGGTTTTGCCAGAGCCATTATGCCCGACCAGTGCAGTGATTTTTTTCTCCAGAATCTGCGCATTCAGCTCCTTGAGGACTTCAAGACGTCCAAACCGCTTCTTTAGTCCCTTGATCTCTATCATGGATTTATTCTCATGAGGGGTTCTGCATCTAAGAGTGTAGCAGGTGTTAAAATGGGGATATAACTTTCTGCCATATCCATGATTTCAACAAAGATGCTTCGCATGAGCATGAGGGTGGGTTCATTTTTTTCTGTGAGGAGAGAAAAAAGCTTTACGGGGTGATAGGGAATATCACCAATCCCATCTTTATCCAGATCATAGCCCCGGTAGCGGTTCCAATAGTTTTGACTGAATGTATTAAAGTTCTGTCTAGAATTGGTGGCTATGTCGAAGGTATTGGCCAGAAAATTATTGTGTGTAAACACATTATCCATTGAGTTTGCCATGATTTTGGCAGCCCATCCGTTTTGTTCAAAAACATTGCCTTCAACTTGAATCCTGTTGCAGGCTTCTGAATAGAGCCCAACCGTATTGTTTTTAAATTGGTTGTTTTTGATATTGCTGTCATA
Source organism: uncultured Lentisphaeria bacterium (assembly GCA_964630195.1). GTDB lineage: Bacteria > Fidelibacterota > UBA8477 > UBA8477 > JABMPR01 > JABMPR01. The sequence goes on along the minus strand of CAZVSF010000078.1, from coordinate 10,505 downwards.
GATGTCTTTTAGAAGAAGTCCATAGGCCGCACTCCCCCAATTATCAGCGAACACATTGTCGTGCATATCAACATGCCTGGAATACATGACGGCCACACCAGCACCATTATGGTCAAATTGATTGTGGTGATATCTGTTATGATCTGAAAACATGAAGTGAAGACCGTAGCGAAGGTTATTGGTACTGTAGTTGTCTGAGATAAGACAATTCTCGACAAATTCAAGATAGATGCCATCTCGATGACCTGAGATGAGATTTCCACGAATATTTATACCCTTGCAATACCATAAGTGGATCCCGTTCCCAGACCGTGATTCAGTTTCAGCCAGACCGTGGATGGTGTTTTTTTCAATCAGGCAGTTTTCAGCTTTTGAAATGTAAATGGCAAAAAAATTATCTTCAAAAGTGTTATTTCTGATGACACCACCATGGGCTTCATCCAAACGAATTGCTGCGTTCTCATCGAGATGACTGAGGCCTGATCCTTTCAGGGTTAATCCTTCAATGGTTACGTCTTCAGCCGTTATGGTTATGATTTCGCCGTTGTGATTTCCATCGATGATTGGATGATTTAGACCGATAATGGTCAGGCTGTGAGAAACGATCAGACCACTTTCAACATAGCTACCTCCATGAACAAGCAGCGTATCCCCCGCTCTTGATACCTCCAATCCTTCTGAAAGGGAAGTATTGGGAAAATCTTGGCCCACGTGAATGATGCCTGCAAACAGTTGGGCTTGTAGAAATGAAAGCAGCAGTATGGTCCTCAGGAAGAACATTTACTTTAGCCAGGAAGATTCCACAAAATTTTGGACCTGCTCCCAGGTCATAATTTCACCAAAATATAACAGGGCAACATCCTCGGCTGTTTTCTGGGAACGATAGGCAGATAAGTTCAGCCCCATTGGACTTTTTAATTTTTTAGCCTGAACAAATATCACATCTTTTAGGGGGTACAGATTACCAACATGTTCAAAATCTGTAAAGAAAATATCATGCGTTTTTTTTGAACTAATTTTCTCTTTTAGAAGAAAGGCGGTGAGACATTCAATAGAATCAAATTTATATGCTTTACCTGTGGTCGTCAGTATCTCAGAGCCATAAAATTCATCTACAATCGTCATACGGCAGTAACTACAGCCATCCTGCCCAAAGTTAATTGCCTGAACTTCAGGTTCGCAACTATTCAAAAAAAGAGCAATGAATAGAAATAGTATTGGTGAAAGAATTTTTCTCACTGTGAACGTTGATCCCGCCAGTCTATAAATGCTGCCAGAAAACCCAAAAAGATTGAAACAAAGGCGAGAATACCTCCTCCAGACGGAAGTGAAGTCGTCACAAAATTGAGCATGGTTTTGGTCCCAAAAAGCGGTGGCTGGTAGGTCATCCCCTCAACTTTAATTGCCGCATGCTCTGTGTCCAGATTATGCCCGAAGTCGTAGTTCCAGAGATAAAAATCTATCAAACCTACCATGGCTATGACAGTGAATAATGCCAACCAAATATAAAGTAATTTTTTACCACCTTTCCAGGCGATGAGCAGCCCTGACACAATGAGGAAACCTACGATCCCAGGCATATATTTCAACTCGGGAATAGACTCTGGAACGATCTTCTGCATACCAATGTAATGATTGACAATATTGAGATTGTTCAGATCATTTCTGGCATGGCCATCCACTGTATTGATCCGAATGTAGATTCCCAGACCTTCCGGGTATTGTGGTGCTGCGATCGTAATGGACCATAGAGGAAGCAAATATGTCCCCAGCAGGAGTAAGGCGCTCGCCGTTAAAATCCACCTTGATTTTTTGTTCATTTCAATAATATCCTATCAATTGATAGTGCTGGGGGTTTCCACCCCCAGCTTCAGATTTATACCTCTATCTAAAAGGATAGGGGGACTTTTGATCCCTTCGGCGAGACCCTTACATAGCCTTGCATTTCCTGATGGAGTGCTGAACAGAAGTCGGTACAATAAAAGGGGAACACGCCAACTCGTTGAGGCTCCCAACGAAGTGTATTCGTGGCGCCTGGCATGATCAATAATTCAGAATTGCGAGCACCCTGCATGGCAAAACCATGGGGTATATCCCAATCTTGCTCAAGGTTGGTAACATGGAAATAAACCACATCACCCAATCTGATACCTTCAATATTATCCGGCTTGAAGTGAGTACGAATAGTCGTCATGTACACATGAACTTCATTCCCTTTTCGTTCGACTCGTGCGTCCTTCTCACTGAGTGTCCGATACGGATGTTCATTCTCTTCCAGCTCGAAGATCTTGGTTGTATTTGGATGGACGAGATCTGCTGGAAGACCCTGTGCATAATGGGGCTCACCAACCGTTGGAAAATCCAGGAGTAATTTCATTTTTTCACCTGTGATATCTATCAATTGGGCAGCATGCGCCAGCTCGGGACCCGTCGACAGGTAACGATCTTTGGTCATTTTGTTCAAAGCAACCAAATATTTTCCCCAGGGGTGGCGACTATCACCACCAGGTATCATGAGGTGCCCAACGGAGTAATAGGTTGGTATACGATCGACAACTTCCCAGGTCCCCAATTTCCATTTAACAATTTCAGAGGTGATGAAGGCGGAAGTATAGGCATATCCGTTGCCATCAAACTCAGTATGCAGTGGTCCAAGACCAACATTGTTAACTTCACCAGCAATGGTTGCATCATAATCCAAAACCGGAATGCCACCTGCATCACCGATAAATTTCTCATCCTCAATGGCTTTTAGCATTCTGGAAAAGGAATGAACGGATACAACAGCCGCCAGTTTACCACCACCAACGATATATTCACCCGTCGGATCAACATCCACACCATGGGGTGATTTTGGGGTTGGCATATAATAGATCAAGCCCGGGCAGTCTGCTGGATCAAGCGTTACAACGGTCTTTTTTAACGTCGAAACTGCCGTATGCGTTTTATGGTTCATGCGGTTGATGTAATGTTCGCCTGGGCGATTTTTACCTTTCCCTTCCGCCAGATATTTTTCAGCAAGTTTCCAGTTAACAGCTGCAATAAAGTCTTTGTCGTTTTTCGAGGCATTCACTTCCAAAAGTGTATTTGCCTGCTCTGTGTTATAGCAGGTGAAAAATGCCCAGCCATGAGATGGACCTTTTCCTGCATGGGCAAGATCATAATCATAGCCTGGTACGATAATCTGAAAGGCAATTTCCATGGCACCATCTTCTGGTGCAACCTTGATAAAGGTTAGCGTTCCATCGAAGTTTTCCTTGTATGATTCAATTGAAACATCTCGCTGTGGAATTGGAACACTAAAGCGTGTGGAGGCTACCACATACTCATTGTTCTGGGTCACAAAAGGTGACCCATGATTTCCGCCAGAATTTGGAATCTCTATGATTTCTGCTGTCTCAAACGTTTTTAAGTCAACGCGTGCAACGCGGGTCGTGTTATTTGCATTGATAAAGATCCAACGACCGTCTGGAACACCATCTGTTTGTGAAAGTTCAGGGTGATGGGCATCATCCCAGGGAATCTGGCCAAAGGATGTTTTTAGCATGCCTTTGGTTTCTTCAGTAAAACCATAGCCGTTTTCCGGGTCAACTGAAAAGACGGGGATCTCTCTAAACAGGCGACCAGAGGGTAAACCATACACAGCCAACTGACCACTGAATCCACCAGATGCGAAGGCGTAGAATTCATCATAATCACCCGGAGCAACATATACTGCTGAGGCCGCATCACTGGAGCCTAATATTGGCTTTTCCTTTTTACCGCATTCAGAAACGAATAAAATCGTAGCGATGGCCAAAATTGCACCCACTACACGGATCACTGTTTTGTTCATACTTTTTCTCCTGTGCTTTGTTAACTAATTTTATTTAGCCACATCCTGAGAAGCAGGACTGCCCTGTGTTCTCAAATATTCAAGAATGGCTCGCGCATCATTTTCGGTCACATTTTGAAATGTCATGGGAACATAGTATTCTGCCAAAAGTGCTTTAATAGTGGGATGTTTCTTCACCATTTCATCTGGATTCAAAATCATATTCATAATGAAAGCAGGCGAACGACGTTCCGTAACACCACCAAGTGCCGGTCCTACCAGACGTTCATTTGTTTTATGGCAAGCTACACATTTTATATCAAAGACCCCCTGACCTTTTTCTGCAAGTGACTCATCCAATGGGCCTAGAGTAAATGCAGATATGGGACCAATCCCATTATTAACTTGATCCTGCGTAATTCCATCCGGGTTGGTTTTTGGGGATTCTGGTTCTTTTGACGCTTCACTTTCCCCACCTCCACAACTAATTATTATCGATAAAACGACAAGGATCATCCCTGCTCTTTTAATCATCTCTTGGTTACTCCTTTTTCCCCGTTTAAAAAATTTTTAGTGATGTGTTTTGACATAATTCCATTCTAAAGAGAGAGCAAAACCACTCCCGTGGTTCTCTATTTATGCCCTCCAGCGCATAAATTGGAATAACAGGGAAGGATTAGCAATAGGAAAATTGCTAATATTAAACATTTTTAATCTCAAGCAGGAATAAACGGGAAGAGGAATGGCAGATTTTATGATTTGTCGTTATGTGGATGGTTTATTTGGGACAAGTTTGAATTTACGATAAAATATCTGTGTACCAAAAAAGCTGCGATGATGAGCAGTATCAGGATGGTAACAATCAGATTATAATCTTTCAAATAATCACCAATGATTTCCCAGTTCTCACCCACAGAACTTCCCAGCCAGATCAGCGTCCCGTTCCAAAGCAGGCTGGAAAGAGTAGAAAGGATGATGACCTTCCAGATGCTAAGCTTAGCGATGCCGGAAAATATTCCCACCACACTTCTCATGCCTGCCAGAAAGCGATTGATGAGAACTACTCCATACCCCCATTTCCCGAACAAACCTTCCACTCGTTGCAAGCTCTTTGGGGAGAACCAGGTTTGTTGGGTAGAAGACATAAATTTGCGGCCGTATTTAAATCCCGCCACATACAATGTCATAAATCCAAGAACGCTACCAAGCAGAGTGGTGACCATAGCCATCCCAAAGGACAGGTGGCCCCGACCAACCAGATAAGCGCCAAACAACAGGATGGTATCACCTGGAACAGGTGGGAAAATATTCTCAACATAGGATGCCAGAAAGACCGTAACGAATACCAGCCAGGCTGGTGATTGTTCTATAAAACTAAAAAGTGATTCCAGCATGTTGCGGAAATTATGTTACAGATTGTGAAAGAAGACAAACTGCCTGGGCTGCCACTGCATCACCACCGCCAGTCATACCCAGACCTTCGGTTGTTGTCGCTTTTACAGAGACCTGAGCGATAGAAATTTCCAGTGCTTCAGCCAATGTTTTACGCATATCTGATAGAAAAGGCATTAGCTTGGGTTTTTGAAGAATGATCGTTGTGTCAAGATTGGAAACTGCATATCCGAGCTGTCGAATAAACCCGTTCACCTGCCTGAGCAAATCAATAGAATAAGCTCCTTCAAACTCTGGATCAGTATCTGGAAAATGCTGGCCAATATCTCCCAAAGCCAGAGCTCCCAGCATGGCATCAGCAATGGCATGTGTCAAGGCATCTCCATCTGAATGTCCCAGGGTCCCTTTTTCGAAGGGTATCTTTACACCTCCGAGAACCAGCTCTCGATCGTTGACCAGGCGATGGACATCATAGCCCGTCCCAATTCTCAGATGAGGGTTTTGTGTTTCGTTTTCTTTACTCATAATTGTTTGTACTTAGCTGATGAACATGGCGTCGCCATAGCTGAAAAAGCGATAATTATTTTCCACAGCCACTTTATATGCCTTCAGAATTTTTTCTTTTGATGAAAAGGCTGAAACCAGCATCAACAAGGTTGACTTGGGCTGGTGAAAATTTGTGATAACACCATCCACAACCCGGAAAATATAGGGGGGATAAATAAACTTGTTCGTCCAACCATCCCCTGCTTCCAATTCACGGGGATACATGACCGCTGATTCAAGCGCTCGTACAACGGTTGTTCCAACACCAATTACGCGTCGATTCTCTGCTTTGGCTTTTTTAATTGATGCAACCGTCTCTTCTGGTACATTAAAATATTCTGCGTCCATCTGGTGCTTGGTGATGTCTTCCACATTGACGGGTCTGAAGGTACCCAGGCCGACATGCAGTGTCACATATTGGATCTCAACACCCTTGGCTTTCGCCTTTTTTAGTAGCGCTTCTGTAAAATGCAATCCTGCGGTCGGAGCAGCAACCGCTCCTCGATGTTCAGCATAGACGGTTTGATATCGATCTCGATCTTCCTTGTTGGCTTCCCTGTGTATATAGGGTGGGAGTGGCCACTTGCCTACTTCATCAAGAATGGAGTAGAAGTCACCCCCGTTTTTATCAAAACGTACAACCCGACCACCTGAAACTGTATTATCCACAACATCACAGGTAATTTTATCTTCAATAACCAATTTGTTTCCAACTCGAACTTTACGGGCGGGCTTTACCAGTGTTTCCCAGAGATTATTTCCCAGTTCCCGTAATAAGAACAACTCGATCTCCGTATCTGTTTTGTCTTTTCTGGCAAACAGCCGGGATGGAAAAACTTTGGTATTGTTCAAAATAAGAACATCACCTGACTTCAAAGAGTCGATAATGTTGGAAAACTTTGAGTGTTCCAATTCCCCTGACTGGGCATCCATAACAAGTAGTTTTGATCCATCACGTTTAGATGTGGGATGTTGAGCGATTAACTCCTCTGGTAGTTCATAGTCAAAATCTGAGAGGGTTAGAGCTTTGGCGCGATCAAACAGCATATATCATTCTTTCTTTCTTTGAAACATATTGGTTTGGGATAATTCGGCTTTTAAAACAAAGCCTAAATGTCGGTATGCTTGAGGTGTAGCCTGTCTTCCACGGGCGGTCCTTACCAGGAAGCCTTCCATGATAAGAAATGGTTCATAGACTTCCTCGAGTGTGTTGGCTTCTTCGCCCACAGCCACGGAGAGGGAATTAAGACCCACAGGTCCACCTTCAAATTTTTCTATCAGTGCTTTGAGAATTCGTTTATCCATATCATCGAGACCATACTCATCCACATTCAACATGCCCAATGCATCATCGGCAATCTGTTTGTCGATGGAACCATTTCCCTTAACCTGGGCAAAGTCACGAGTTCTTCTCAGTAAACGATTGGCGATACGCGGTGTGCCCCTGCTGCGCCGCGCCAATTCCAGAGCACCCTCATCATCAATGGGAACATTCAATATATTTGCTGAGCGCTTGATAATATATTGCAGCTGTTCTGCTTCGTAAAAATCCATTCTTAACACGACACCAAATCGGGCACGCATGGGTGGTGTCAGGAGACCAGCTCTCGTGGTAGCGCCGACCAGGGTGAATGGTTCCAGGTTAAGTTGGACACTTCTGGCACTTGGTCCTTTGTCAATCATGATATCAATACGGTAATCTTCCATGGCGGAATAGAGGTATTCTTCCACCACATGATTCAGACGATGCACCTCATCAATAAAAAAAACATCTCGCTCTTCAAGGTTTGTCAGTAAACCTGCCAGATCAGCCGCCTTGTCCAAGACAGGACCGGATGTGATCTTGATGTTTACACCCAATTCTTTGGCAACCAGCATGGCCAGCGTTGTTTTGCCCAATCCGGGAGGTCCAAAGAGCAGTACGTGATCCAGGGATTCGTTACGTTGTTTGGCAGCCTCAATGAAAATTCTAAGTTGGGCAACAGTATCTTCCTGCCCCACAAAATCATCAAGACTCTGTGGTCTGAGGGCGCGGTCAAACTCCTGCTCTTCAGTTAATAATTGGGGCTGTGTCAGATCACTCATCTCGTCAATCTATGCTTATCTTTCTCTGAATTGTTTGTCCTGAAGCTTCCACTCAAAACGTGCCGGCAAATATAGTCGACCAGGGGGGCTGATTCCAAGGGAAGCCTTTCCAGGTACTACGCACGCGTGGCCAACATCTCTTTTAGATAATGACCCGTATAGGATCTCTTGACCTTTGCAATTTCCTCAGGGGTTCCCTGTGCAAGTAACTCCCCACCACCATCGCCTCCTTCTGGTCCGAGATCGATAACGTGGTCAGCTGACTTGATCACATCAAGATTGTGTTCAATCACCAATACTGTATTGCCTTTGTCAACGAGTCGATTGAGTACGGTTAGCAACATATGCACATCGGCAAAGTGGAGTCCCGTTGTTGGTTCGTCAAGAATATAGAAGGTCCTCCCAGTGCCAACCTTGCTTAATTCACTGGCCAATTTTACACGCTGAGCCTCACCACCCGATAAGGTAGTGGCCTGTTGCCCAAGCTTGATATAGCCAAGACCCACATCGACCAGCGTCTTGAGTTTGCGTTTCAACGAGGGGATAGACTTAAAAAATTCAAATGCTTCTTCTACGGACATATCGAGTATTTCAGATATATTTTTCTTTTTATAGAGGATCTGCAATGTTTCGCGATTGTAGCGTTTACCCTTACAATCTTCGCACTGCACATAGACATCTGGTAAAAAGTGCATTTCAATTTTTCGGATACCGTCGCCCTGACAACTCTCGCAACGACCGCCTTTGACATTAAATGAAAATCTACCGGGCTTGTACCCGCGCAGCTTTGATTCAGGGAGCTGAGAGAAAAGATCTCTGATAAAGGTGAATGCGCCTGTATACGTGGCCGGGTTGGATCTTGGCGTTCTACCGATTGCTGACTGATCTATATTGATCACCTTGTCTATATATGCCAAACCCTCTACACGATCAAATGGTAGTGTTGTGATCTTGGTGTTGTATATGGAACGAGCCATGGCAGGATAGAGTGTCTGGTTAATCAGGGATGATTTCCCAGATCCTGAAACACCAGTGATGCAGATGAATTTTCCCAGGGGAAAATCCATGCTAATGTTGTGTAAGTTATTTCCTCTTGCACCTACCAAAGAGATCTTGCTGTTTTTGCCGTCCCGTCTCTGAAGGGGGACAGGAATTGAAAGTTCACCTGTTAAATATTTTGCCGTCAGAGAAGTTTTATTCTTTAGGAAGGTCTTTGGAGGCCCCATGGCTACGATCTCCCCACCATGTTCACCAGCTCCAGGACCGATATCAACAAGGATATCCGCTTCTTCCATGGTTTCCTGATCATGTTCGATTACGATCACAGTATTGCCCAGATCGCGAAGATGTTTAAGTGTCTCTATAAGGCGACGATTGTCTCGTTGGTGCAGCCCAATTGATGGTTCATCCAGAATATATAAAACACCCACGAGTTGAGATCCAATTTGAGTCGCTAATCTTATTCTTTGTGCTTCGCCACCAGATAAAGTTCCTGCAGTCCTGAACAAGTTTAAATAATCAAGACCAACATTTACCAGAAAACTTAATCTTTCCTTAACCTCTTTTAAGATTTGCTTTCCGATCTGTTCTTCTGTTTCCGTAAGTTTTAATTCGTCAAAGAATGATTGCAACTCTTTTATAGGTAAATAGCTCAAGTCGGTGATACTTTTCTTCCCAAGGAAAACGTGGTTAGCTTCAATACGCAGTCGGGATCCATGACATGTCTCGCAGGGCAATGAGCTCATAAACCCTTCGATCCACTTTCTTACGCCGGGAGATGTGGTCTGCTTATATCTTCTTTCAAGATTTGGGATAACGCCCTCAAAGCCGCCTTCATATTCGCCCTTCCAGCGATCTGACTCATAAGCCATTTTTATCTTCTTGCTTCCAGTCCCCCGGATGATTGCATCTCTTGCTTCTTCGCTTATGGTGTTCCAGGGTTGGGTGAATTTAAAGTTATAGTGGGAAGCTAAACTCTTCAGAATGGCAGCATACCAGTTTCCTCGTGGTTGCTCGCCCAGGGGGGCTATAGCGCCTTGCAACAGGGTCTTTCGTTTGTCAGGAACAATCAGATTGATGTCCATGCTTGTTTGCATTCCGAGACCATCGCAACTTGGACAGGCACCATAAGGACCATTAAACGAAAATAGTCTTGGCTCTAGATCTGGATAGCTAATTTCACAATAGGGGCATGCATAATGTTCTGAGAATACATGCTCTTCTTCACCAACCACATCCACGATTACCATACCGGTACCATGTTTCAAGGCAAGCTCTACTGAATCAGTAATCCTATCTTTAAACTCTTCATTAATAATAAGCCTGTCGATGACTATTTCAATTTTGTGTTTCTTGTTTTTGTCCAGTGTGATTGACCGACCAACTTCCTGAATCTTTCCATCCACACGTACCCGTACAAAACCTTCTCTTTTTATTTCCTTAAATATTTCTTTAAACTCACCTTTTCGACTTTGTACTATTGGAGACAGAATTTGAATGTGGGCATCTTCTTTAATATTTAGAATAGAATCCACTACTTGTTGAACTGTTTGTCGAGTAATGGGTCTTCCACAGTTATAACATTCGGGTTTTGCTATGCGCGCAAAAAGTAAACGCAAATAGTCATGAATTTCAGTGACGGTTACAACTGTCGATCTGTGTCTCTTTC
>CAZVSF010000077.1:10209-12839 GCA_964630195.1 uncultured Lentisphaeria bacterium | reverse complement strand
ATCTGGGATCCACGCGCTTGAGAAATTCAATGGTTTCAATCTGATCATCGATGAGCCATAAGATTCGCTTCGCTCGTTCCCGGATGGAGTCCATGGAAAGCAGTGCATATTGTTCAGAATTGCTAAGCGGGAGGGTTTTTGCCACTAAATTGACCAGCCCGATAAACGACTCTTGTTCTCCGAGGATGGGACTGAAATCCAGGTTTTCTGGAGATTGCTCCACCAGATAATTCAATCGTAGAAGCATATCCTGGCGCTCACCTGGAAAGTCATTGGCAACATCAGATTCGGGCAATTCGATCATTTCAGCCACCCGGAAGGGATTGTCCTTGACAATTGAACCAAATCCGACGCGAAAGAGACCTTCCAGAACAATATTGTAGGTTCCATTTTCCAACTTTTCATAGGACTGAAGTCTACCCAGGCAACCTACCGGGTATATTTCCGGCGTGCCATAATACTCTTCTTCATAACCAGGCTTGAGGATACCCAGGGCTAATAACCCATCGCCTTCCAGTACACTTTCGATCATCTCAACATATCTGGGTTCAAATACGTGATAGCTCGCCTTTGTTTCAGGAAACAGATTTACGGTTGGGAGTGGAAAAATGGGTGCATGCATAGTTTTATATTCTCTGCTATGAGCCAGTATTATGGATACCTGGAGGAGCTGCGATCTTGAGCACAGTTAGCTGTTCATCACTCTCGTTGATGATGCCGGAGCTCACGCCGATCTCTACCAGAACGGATGTGTTGCGGGTCAGGACCAGAACTTCATCACCAACTTCAAAAACACCCTCTCCCCTTAGAACAAAATAGATAATATCTGAGAGGGGTTCAACGACTGGTGAAATGTACTGATGGGTATTAAGCAAGAGCACGTCCATCTGCAATTGATCACTTTTAAACATGTTGTTAATATTGGCAGCATCTTCTGAGAAGTGCGCGATCTGCTTCAGGTATTTGACATTATTTTCCATGAATCATCTCTATAATTTTATGAACCAGTTTTTCGATACCAGTGGCAACCTCTGAGATTCTCATATCCAGCATATATGCCGGTGTTGAAACCAGGTTCCGCTCTTCATCAATAACAAATTCGTCAACCGGGCAGTTCACATGAATTCCACCCATTTCATTGATCGCTGCTGCCGTATCGGCATCAGAGCCGATGGTCAGCTTTGCATCTGCACCATAGATATGAGGTATCATGGCTGGCGATATACATACAAATCCCATGGGCTTGCCACTGGAGGCAAAGGTCCGGGCAAACTGTAAAACATCTGGCTGCACTGAGCTGGCAGCACCTTTAACAGCAAAATCGGATAAATTTTTTGCTGCCCCATATCCCCCGGGAAAAATAACTGCGTCATAGTCATTGGGATTGGCGTCAGCAATATCAATGATCTTTGTTCTGGCGATACGGGCAGCCTCGTCTAGAACATTTCTTGTTTCGCCCTCGCTCACCTCACCTGTGCGATGGTTCACCACATGCATTTGCTCCATATCAGGTGCCATACATTGATAGCTTACGCCGGCGCGATCCAGCGTCAGCATGGTGATCACACTTTCCTGAATTTCGGCACCATCCAAAAAGCCTGAACCAGACAATATTAATGCAACCTTTGACATACTAACCTCCCCATGTTTTAATCATTTTACCAATCAAAAGCAGATGTGTCAAACTCATCATCTGCCTTTTCAGCGACAGGCTGTACCCATAGCTGATCTGCCCTCATTACAACTGGATATGTTTCCAGAACCGTCCAGCTTGGCTTGATGCCTTTACCGGTGGATATTCTGTACTTCCAACCATGCAGGGGGCAGGTTATCGCGTCACCGTTGATCTCACACAATTCAAGCTTGAAGCCATTGTGTTTGCATACACCGGAACGGGCAATAAAGCGGTCCGGGGTATGGAATATGGTAATTTCCACACCATCAATATTCACATTCAGTGCACCATTTTCTGGTACGTCTGCTGCTTCACAAGCATATTTATATTCAACTTCGGGCATCTGGTTTCCACTCTCCTCCAGCTAATTTCTCCGCCCAGAATAGTCCCACCATGGTTTTGGCATCCGTAATCTCTCCCTTTCGCAGCATTTCCATGGCATCGATTAGGGGCATTTCAATTATTTCAAGAAATTCATCTTCATCTCTATTGATCTTCTCCATGGTCAGATCGCGGGCTGCATAAACGGCCATTTTCTCATCTGCATAGCCGATGGCTGGATAAAGGTGACTGATGAAGGTCCAGGTTTTTGCCGTGTATCCGGTTTCTTCAAGCAGCTCGCGCTTGCCCGTGGTGAGAAAATCTTCACCTGGATCCGTCTTGCCCGCAGGCAATTCATAAAAGATCTCATCAGGATAATAGCGATATTGACGTTCCATGATCAGGGTATTCTCATTAAGAAAAGGAATGATCACGACAGCACCAGGATGTTTGATGCCCTCACGGATGCTGGTCTTTCCGTTTGGAAGTTTGACCTCATCCCTGACCACGTGGAGAAGATTCCCCTTAAATTTGGTCTCAGATGATATTTTAATTTCACGAAAATCTTTGAAATTCATAAGGCTTTAATCATAGAATGCATTTGCTGTAAATGCAAGTGTGTTGCGCAACAATT
>CAZVSF010000077.1:0-10109 GCA_964630195.1 uncultured Lentisphaeria bacterium | reverse complement strand
TTGCGCAACAATTCTGCATTATCAATCTCAGTTCAACTCGTATGTTGAGATGCTCACCGATCCAAAACAGCCATAACCGCCATCCACTGTAGAGCCATCGGGATGATAGGTGTTTGGGATAAATGAAATGGGGCTATTCCCAAAGCTTGTTAAATTCTCATCCAATGCGCTGAGCATTAGATAAATGGGGGTTCCGCGATCATTAGAAAAATTCCAACTGATATCTATAAGCTCTCCATTTACCGGTTTGACAACTTTCTCAAGAATGCTTTCAGTGAAAAACAGATATAATTTGTACTCGAAGACACTGGCATGGTGCTGGATCTGGAATGAAATATTATTTGACGCAATGATTATAGATCCCTCAACGACTTCAGGCTTATTGGGAACAATTGTGGCAGCGGTCAAGGTTGGGAATCCAGGCGCACTGATCTCCAGATCATAGGTTTCACCGGGGAATACAAGCAGAGATGAATCCTTGTAATTTTCCCAGTCGACCGTATCGCTTTTGAAGAAGAAGTATTCTGCAGGAGTGCCCAGGGAACGTACCCTGGCATAGTCGACTGGGGGTGAAAAATTCTCAATGGTGTCGCTGTAGATCTCTTCCGTTGTCAAAATCCTGTTGATGTTGATAAAGGAGCTGCCCCTCTGATCATCTGCCCGTAGAACACCCATAATATTCAGACCCGGTTCAAATTCTGTTTCAACGATATCGGTTGGCATGGGACCCGGTTGATGGGGTAGGTCACATGCTGCAAAAAAGATCGGAATTGTGATGAACATAAGTACACTCGACACCAGTAATAGTAATGACTTGTTGTGCTTTGACACTTCGGCTGGTCCATCACTCGCTGAGCCCAGATATGTCCGATTCAATTTTTTAGATCTTGTGATATATGCTATTAACATCTCATGCATTCCTTAGAACTGTAAACTATATCCAAAAGAAATTGAAGGAAGGTAATCTGCACCAAAACCATAGTACCCATACTCGGGGATGTAAAAATAATAGACTGGATTTCGATGAAGAAATAGCAAATTCCGGATCGTCATGGTCATATAGGCATCCACCCCACCGAGATATTCTGCCAGGTTAAATCCAAATCCGGACCTCAATTTCTTCTTCCAGCCGATATCCCAGGCAAATCTGGCCGGATATCTCACGTTATTTCTCTCTGGTGTAATGTAGGTGGCAAAATATCCTGTTGTATTGGTGAGGGGGTCATAGGTGCCATGCATGCGCATACCGGTTTCCCAGGTCCGTGGAAAACCTGAGGTGATCTGCAGTGTTGAGCTGGCCACAATATCGGGTGTGATCTTGAATAACAGGATCGATTTTAGATTGTGAGGTTGATCGGCATCAAACAGGCTTCTCCTGCCATCAAGAATGGAGGGGTATCGCCGAAATCCCTTGGCGTAATTGTACCCAAGCCAGCCGGAGAGTCGACCGAACTCACCTTTCAGAAGTATTTCGAAGCCATATGATTCCCCGGAACCACCTTCAATAATGGCAGAACTCTCCCCTGCCGTCACTGTGTTGCTATAGGTCGCCCGATAGAGCTGTTGCAGATCCTTGTAATAGGCACTGACCTCGTAGGCTACATCTCCAAACAGGGGACCATTTAAACCCAGGATGTAATGGATGGAGTGCAGTGGTTCACGATTTTCCAGGGACTGGTAGTAGTCAAGGAACTGGACAAATTCATCACCCTTTGAGTCCATGGTGGTCAGATATTGATAGTACTTGCCATAAGCCGCCTTGAATTGATGACCACCGGGAATCCGCAAGCTGGCTGATGCTCTGGGTTCCATATTCCAGCCTCCAAGGTCCTGGGATCGAGAATTACGCAGACCCAATTTGAATTGAAGGGGACCCAGTTCGATCTTGTCCTGGACAAAGAACGACTGAAATTGGGCTTCAGCTTCGCTGGGATTAGGATCCGCTTTAAAACGGCCTACTTCATTGGCAAAATAGAGATCATTGATCTCAAACCCCAGTTTGACCGTCTGATTCCAGAACGCATACCAGGCCAGATTTGCCTTCCCCGTATTTTCGGCAATCGTATTTTCAATATGGGTCCGATAATCAAGTGCTGCCGTAAAATCCTCTGCGGTATCTGAAATGGCATAATTGAAGTAGGTCAAATTATCCACTGCTGAGGCCGAGTGATACACATGACCCTCCAGTTGCAGTGTTGGCAGGAGAACACTATTAAACTTTACTCCCAGCGCTCTGTTGGTGGTATTGGTCACGAAACCTTCTCCAAAGGAATCGAACAAGCCTTCAGGAAAAAAGAGCATGAGATTATCCACACTATAATCCATATAATCCCTGGCGAAAAATCCTGAAAATCTGAGCCGGGTTTTGCCCAGCAAGACCTGATAGGCGGCATTGTAGTCCATGACGAGATTGGGGGATCCCATCATCACTCTGAGCATAAAGTCAGTATAGGTTCTCCCGGAAACCATGGCAGTGCCATGCTGACCAGCTGGGAATTCGATGGCACCGCTGATTCCTGAGATCGAGGGTCTGAATTCGCCATGAATTTCTGATTGATGACCTTCGCGGGTGGAAATATTCATGATGGATGCATTTCGCCCACCGTACTCAGCATCAAAGCCACCCACCAGCATTTCTACATTTTTAATGGAGTAGGGGTTAAAAATGGCACTTGATCCCATAAAGTGTTGCGGATTATATATGGTCATACCATCCATTTGAACGAGATTTTCACCAGGATCGCTGCCCCTGACATAGTATTGTGGAGACATGGGGTCCGACGTTGTCACACTGGGAGAGAACGTAACCAGTTTGAACACATCCTTATTGAGCTGGGGGATCTCTGTGAGGATGACTGGATCGACCTGCATGCTGGAGATATCCATATCCTGAATGATCGTGGAACGCTTGGCAACCACCTCAATGGCTTTGGAATCGATAGCATGTGGACGCAGAGAGACGCTGGGGATAAAAAGATTTTCTTCCCCGAGAGAGAGGTTCAGGGTCGTATCTACATAGGCAATGTGAGAGAAGGTCAAACTCACCCCACCGTTTCCACCATTGCGCAGAACAAAAAAGCCTTCCACATCCGTTGCAGCACCCTGACCCGTCTCCCTGACAAAGATATTTACACCGATAATACTTTCACCGGATTGGGCATCATGAACAAATCCAGAAACATCGCCGGCATAGAGTTGCGTCAGCATACCAAAAATGCCTGCGAGGGAAAGGGTCAGTCTCGGCATGCTTCTCATGGCAACACCACACCAATACTGGCCAAAACACCCAACTCATATTGATTGACGATGTCTGGGAGGATATTGTAACCGGCGAGTACTCCGAATCCGCCATAGAGACCCCTATGGTAAATGGGACGGAATTCAAGAATCAGCTGAGATGACACATTGAGAAGCAGGAGATTCTGATAGTCCACATGGGTAAATTCACTTTGCTCGAAATTGTTGAACCCGATCCTGAAGGTAGCTGTTGATCTGGCGATCCAGGATGGGGAAACCCGCTTCAGCCACTGCTGGTCAAAACCTCCCATGGCAATGGATTCATGATCACTGGTTTTTCGATAATAAAGGCCTGGTGAGCCTCTTTTCCACTTGAGTTTCTGGTCAGGGGGGAAATCGAGAGTAAAATGGGCATTGATGGCAAATCCATCCTGGAAGAGGATGAACTCAGACCAGGTCATCAGCTGACGACGATACAGATATGGATAGAAGTCATCATGAAAATCTCGATTTGCCAGTGCTTGTGATTGTTGTTTGAGGAGCTCCTGAACCACTCGGCTCAAATAATGAGATTCCTTCTCTTTCTTCTCTCGTTCCACACGCAATTCCCACAGCCAGTCGCTGAGGGGTTGTCCCAGCGTATCATGAAAGGTTGTATAGGCATTCAGACATAGTCCTTTCTGGAGAACGGCAGAATTGTCAGTCCAGAGGATCAGATGTGTGATATACAGATTTCCACGCAAATCCAGTGAATCCAGCAGAAATTGAGCCTGGAAAAGGTCAGACAGGGATTGATCCATAGACAGATACTGATCCACAGGGATATATTTGTATTTTTTTTTCTGGCGAATTCCCAGAATGGATTTCCCCATGGCTCTCGAGTCAATGACCTTTATCGGGCTTGCGGATGGATCCAGGCTTGAGTCCTGAGTTACATCAATAAATAGCGTATCTGAAATAAAGGTATCAATACTGGGGATTTTGAATCTTTGCCCTGCAATGACTGCTGTGTTTGCGGTGAATCCAATCAGTATTGCAAGGAAAGTTATATGCTTCAGGTTTCCGATAGTGATCTTCCTTCTTAAATCAGGACAGCAATCCCGGGAATGCCGTCGAAAGGACTTTGGTGACGCCTGAAATGACAAATTGAACGGCCATGGTCACAACCATTAATCCCATGATCCTTGATATGATACGCAGCGATGTCTTCCCGAACCGGTTTACCAGGATGTGCGAGTATTTAAGGATGTAATAGGAAATGAGCCCAGCCAGGACAACGGAGATCATGAGAACGGCTATTTCATAACCTTGTTCTGCGTTTGACCGATAAACCATGATGGTTGCAATACTCGCAGGTCCGCTCAATACCGGTATACCCATGGGTATAATGGAAATATCTTCGCCCTCGATCACTTCCATACGCTCCTTTTCAGTAATTTTAGATTGGGGGTGCTGCCCTCGGATCATACTCATACCCATGCCAAAAAGCAGGATCCCTCCTGCAATTCTGAAGGCTGTCAGGGTGATATGAAAAAGCTCGAAAATGAGTTGCCCCAGAAACATAAAGACAAATAGCGTGATAACGACTGTCATGGCAGTACGTCTTGACTTTTGAATGAGTTCGGAGCGCTCATCGCCCATGGTTAGTGACACAAAGATGAGTGCCGCCCCAAAGGGGTTTAAAATGACAATAACGGCCGGGAGGACCTCAATGAAATATTTGAGTGTCTCCATCAGGCTAACTTGTTCTGCATGGTTTCAACCAGAAGCTTGGAATCATCTGACATCATGCCCTTTATCATGGGATCTCTGGCAAATGTCTTCATTCTTTCCGCATCGTTGACGACCCAGACATGCATGGGGATCTTTTTTGCTCTGGACCAGAACTTCACACCCCAGTTCACATTCTCTTCAAAGGGGTGAAACAGATCGGGATGGGATAAGTGGACACCCAGCGGATGTCTCAGGGACAAAATGCTGGGATTATACCAGAGGAAAGCAGTGAAAATTTTAGGATCAGACATCTTTACCCGCCAGATATTTAAGGGATTGAAAGAGGAAAGGATCACCCGATCTCTCAGCTTGTTCTCACGAATAAATCGCACCAGTTCCAATTCGGTCCGCTGTTCCGAGAAAAACGAAAAGTTTTTGATCTCAAAATTAAATATGATGCTATCTGGAAGCGCATCAACAACCTCCTGAAGCGTGGGGATTTGCTCTTCCCTGCCCTCCCACTCTGCTGATGCATTTAGTGCCCTGAGCTCAGCCAATGTGTGCTCTGCCACGCGTCCCAGGCCATTACTGGTTCTTTCCAGTGTATCGTCATGGAAGACGATCAAATGACCATCCCTGGTCCGGTGAACGTCCAGCTCTATGGCATTACAACCATCGGTGATCGCCCTTTGAAAAGAGGGGATCGTGTTTTCCGGTTCATGCACGGGGGACCCACGATGTCCAAAAAGCAGGTAGGGATTATCCTTGTATAAAACTGAGGTATCGAGGGGTTTCCAGATAAAGAAATGGTAGAGGAGAATTGCCAGGACCAGCAGGATGAGCAGATAAATAATCATGAGGTCAAATTACTGTGAATTTTAATCATCACAAGCCGGAGCATGATGAGTGGTTTTTTTAATTTGCCAGGTCAGGATCGGGAATCCGACCTGGCAAATGGATACTGATATATTTACAACGATCAGGGTTTCATGATGAGTTTTTTGTAGCCTGAATTTTTGATCACATCCGCATTGATCGGGAAAACCCGATATTGCCCGGTATTGTACATCTCCGCCTGATCGGCATAATGAGGTGAGCGGGGATTGCCCGACTGACCCGTGGGCAAAACGCTGAGGGCACCCCTGTCAAAATTTGCAAAATCATAGATGTGACGCACCGAGGGTCCCAACACCACATCGTATGGATTGTACATGCGGTATTCCATGTTATTTACTGTCGTTCCTGAGCCGGCAGCCGGGAAGGGACCAACGTTCAGGTCAAGCATCCAATCCAGGATTTTCACCTGTGCCAGGGGATGTCTATGGGTGAGGGTGTGCATATCAGCCCAGACCCAATCCTCAGTGTTCTTTCCAAAACGTTCCTCCAGGTCACCGACGGCTTCTTCCAGTGACTGTACGAGAATATCTCTGGCGGTTTCTTGGACATCCGGGGTTGAGACGTCATCAAACCAGGCTGAGCCAGGGATATGTTCCAGAAGGTAGATAGCATTCCGTATACTGATGTTGGCAAGTTTGAAAAAACCTTCCTTGAATTCTGGTCCAATGAGGTCCATTTCATCACCATACAAATTGTAGGCAAACTTTACCCAGGTGACGTTGAATACAGCTGCTGCCAGGGAGTGTTTGTCCATGACATAATCCCACTGCTTCAGAGCATCTACTGCTTCAGTCATATTCGGATCGCTAAACTTGCTATCGGCGAGAAGAGCAAGGAAAAGGGGCGTCAGATCGCGAGCATGATCAGATAGAAAATCATTCTGAATATTCTGCATATCTTTCACACTATATTTTTTATTCGGCACCCTCAACATTTCATTGATACGATTTGCCCGGGCAGGTGGCTCCCAATAGGCACTGATATAATAGGGGAATTCATTGCCAATGGTTTTGTTGTTGGCAGTGGCGATATAACCCTGTGCAGGATTGTACTGATAGGGCATTTCATCGAAAGGTACAAATCCCTGCCAATCCCACTGAGGATCATCACCAGGCAGGGGCACCAACCCTGTCCCAGGTGCCCGTAAAGGCAACGCAACTGCAGGTCTCCAGCCGATATTACCTTCCAGATCTGCATAGATCATATTTTGTCCGGGGATCCAGAATTTTTCCACGGCAGTTGAAAACTCATCCCAATTGCTGGCTGTGTTCAACCCGATAAAGGCTTCAACCTCATCGGTTAAATAATTGCCTACCCAGGACATGGAGACCGGCGCGGATTCATTGGCCTTTAAAACAGCATGAACATCATTGATGATCGGTCCATGCAAGGTTTCCCGCACGTGATAAACGACGGGTTCCTCGTCCTTCACATTGATAATTTCTTCATGGATGATCATATCTCGCCATTCACCATCGTAGAAATATTGATCAGGGTGCTCATCGTCGGTGACCTCTACGTAGAAGTCGGCATCATCTACCATGACATTGGTAAAACCCCAGGCATAGTGTTGGTTCTGCCCCAGAATAACGACTGGAACACCAGCCAGTGTCACGCCAGCGACATCAAAGCGTCCACCGACCAGATGCATTTCGAACCACACTGGTGGTTGTGAATATGCCAGATGGGGATCATTGCACAGAATGGGTTTGCCGCTCTCTGTCATATCACCCCCCAAAACCCAGCTATTACTGCCAATATGTGATCCAGAAGCACCCGTAATTTCTCGAATCCGTTTTTCGCTGCGAAACATGGATTCGGCCACTTCACTGAAGTTGGCAGGCGTTTGTGGTACGATGTATGGTTTGGTATCGGGATAAACGGGGTAAAGTTCACGAGCCAGTTGGTCGCCCAATTTGTCCAGGACCCCACCAAAGATGACTTCGGGCATCCAGGCCAGACAAAGGTCATGTCCCATAAGTCGCGCATAGCCAATGACATGCTCCAATGTCCAGTGGATGGGTTTATGTCCCGCTATTTTAAATTCTACCGGGAGATCATCCTGGTGCTCATCGATATAGGCATTGATGCCTGCCAGTCCCCTTTCAAGGATATGCCTGGTTTCTGAGGACAAATTGGAAACCGCATTTTTGGCAATACGATGAAAGCCCCAGACACGCAAATATTTATCATCATTGAGGAGATCTGGCCCAAAGGCTTCAGACAGGCGACCTTCCACTGCTCTGGCAATCACATCCATTTTATACAGGCGTTCAGAAGCTTGTATATATCCAGCAGCAAAAAAGAGATCATCTTCATTTTCAGCATAAACATGGGGCACGCCATATTCATCCGTATACACGGTTACGGGAGCAGATAATTGTGGCAAAATTAACTCCCCCTCCTGAACCGCAAGGGGACCTTTTAGATAGAAATATTTAAGCCAAGCAAATACGACAAGCACCAATACCACAATGGTAAGCAGCGCATACAAAAGCTTCTTCATGTCCCAGTCTCCTGAATTTGTTATGCGGGAAATCTACTTTTTATGCTCTGTGAGTTCAATGTGTTTGTGCGTTAAATGAGTTGTGAGTTAAATGAGTTGGTGAGTTGGTGAGTTGGTGAGTTGGTGAGTTGTGAAGTTCATCACCTGGGGAGCTATCTGAAAGAGAGATTTTGAACGGTGGAGAGTTTAGCTGACTTTATGGATTGCGATTTTTGGATTTAGCGAAAAAAACGAAGGGGATCGCCAGGGGTCCAAGACCGAAACCAAGCAGGGTCCAGTATATGGTATCTGCCTCCCTCTTTCTGGCGACGAAATAGCAGATGATTGCACAGAGGACAAAAAACAATATCGTTAGAAGCACGGTGCGCTACTTTTCCAGAAAACTGTCTTTGATCTTGAAAAAATATTCTTTGGCTGCATCATACTCATTGGGGATTTCACCCTCCAGAATGGCTTCCTCAATGGCTTTTTTGATGCGGCCAATCACCGGTCCTGGCGGAACACCCAGTAGCTCAATAATTTCATCGCCACGCAGCGGGGACTGAAAGGCACGCATGGCGTCTTTTTCAACCACTTCCTGTATACGGTCCATGACACGATCAAAATTGCCATAGTAGCGCTTCACACGGCGGGAATCCTTAGAGGTCACATCAGCCCGGACAAGGATCATCAGATCCTCAAGATTTTCACCGGCTTCAACGATGAGACGTCTGATCCCCGAATCACTCACCGCTTCCTGGGCCAGTGCAATGGGTCGCAGATGGAGACGGGTCATACGCTTTAAATAAGCGGTAAGTTTGCGGGAAAGACGCATCCGTTTGCCAACATCATTGAGCATTTTGCGACCCAGCTCTTCATGACCATGATAACTCCACCCCGTGCCTTCAATAAATTTCTTGGTGGCTGGTTTGCCGATATCATGGACCAGGGCGGCAAAGCGCAATCGCATTTTTTCGCTGCGTTCTGCCGTATTGTCCACCACTTTGAGGGTGTGATGAAAGACATCCTTGTGACGCTGTCCATCCCGGTCTTCCACACCACCGAGAATGGCGATCTCAGGAAAAACCAGGGGCAGGAGGCCGGCTTTCTGCATGACATAAAAACCAGTGGATGGTACGCGTGCCCTCAATGTTTTTATGATCTCTTCGGTGACCCTTTCCTGGGAAACAATGCTGATGCGATCGACCCTGGATTGCATGGCCGCCATTGCTTCAGGGACAAGCTGGAATTCGAGCTGGGCAGAAAATCTGGCGGCACGCATCATTCTCAGCGGGTCATCAGCAAAGGTCTTAACCGGGTCCAGAGGGGTTCTTAATATTTTGTCCTGAATATCCTGAATTCCACCATAGGCATCCACCAATTCTCCAAAATGATCCGGTAGCAGGTTGATGGCCATGGCATTCACGGTAAAATCCCGGCGACTGAGGTCCCCTTTTAGATCTGTATAAACTACTTTTGGCTTTCGAGAATCCGATTCATAGGTTTCCTTCCGGGCAGAAGCGACTTCAATAAGAAACTCACCATGGGGAATCAGGGCGGTGCCAAATTCTCCATATTCCACAATATCTGGCACGCCAAGCGCCCTACCCAGTTCTCTGGCAAACGCAAGTCCATCGCCAATCACCATGATATCTACATCTTTACTGGGAACATCCAGTATCAGATCTCTTACAAAGCCACCCACAGTATAGCATTCCATATTGGAATCGTGGGCCAGGCGTCCAGCACGCTTCAGTACCGTGAGGATATTCTTTGG
>CAZVSF010000076.1:7174-12934 GCA_964630195.1 uncultured Lentisphaeria bacterium | reverse complement strand
TCCCTCCATCTCAATGAAAAACAGCAAATCATGGACAGTCTTGAATCCGAGTTAGTTGTCCTCAGAAAAACCAAACCTGAATATCTCCTAGCCAAATTGAACAAACTTATCAACTTTTTAAGAGACCGCAGCTCTGTGAAACAAGGGTGGGAGGATTTTGGAATCTGGTTTACAGAAATCCATACAGGATTTTATACCGGGTTGAGGAAAGCTTATCCTTCCCTTTCTGAGAATGAGCTCAAGGTCTGTGCCCTGCTTCGTCTGAATATGATTTCAAAGGATATTGCCAAAATAATGAATGTGCAATCATCATCCGTAGATATCTATCGTCATCGTATCAGAAAAAAGCTGGAAATTTCTGGCGAGGAAAACCTTTCAACATTTTTAGCGCAATATTGAGGGAACAAAACGAAAAACTGATTGTCCATATATAGCTGGATGTCATTCAACATTTTCAATGGACAGACAACCCTGTAAAGCTGAATTAATGAAATAATTTCCATTGTCAATTATTGTTCACGAATTAGTTTTATCCAACTCGTTGTACAGTAATTGTGGGGGCAATATTGAATTCTTTTCAGATCATAATTCATCACTTTCGGGCCAGGACCGCTAGTCATTTCGTATACCCCAAAGCTTTCCATACGGGGATTCTTGGTCTCCTTCTCCTGGTAGGTTATGCCCTTGCAGATGAAACACCCGTGTCATTTAATCACCTCTCAGCAAAAGATGGCCTTACCATGAATGCCGTGTACAGCATTCTTGAGGACAGCCAGGGTTTTATGTGGTTTGGAACGCGCTCTGGTCTAAATCGGTATGATGGTTCAGAGATTAAAACCTTTCTCTATGACCCTATGGATGATAGCTCCATTCCTGGTCCACATGTTTCAGCTCTCTGCGAGGATTCAGATAGTATTATGTGGGTTGGCACAACGACAGGTGGTTTCGGTCGCTATAATCGGGATCTGGAAACTTTTGTTAACTATACTCACGATCCTGACAATTTTAACTCAGTAGTAAGCAATACGGTTTCATGCCTTTTTACTGACTCCAGAGGTGCCCTCTGGATCGGAACACACGAGGGTCTGAGCAGATATGTACCTTCCACCGGAAAATTTATGTCTTTTCATCATGACCCTGACAATGAGAAGTCACTTGCCCAGGATCGAATCCTGTGCATAGCAGAAACTCCTGGTGGCAGACTTTGGGTGGGAACAGAAAATGGGGCTGCAACGACTATCTCCCTTGATGACTATAGCATGTTTCGCAAAGTCCATATTCGTCCCTCAACCTCTATCAGCATTACAACCATGTACGCAGATTCCATTGATGAATGTCTGTGGATAGGTCGTTTCGGCCTCGGTGTGCACAGGTGGGACTATAATAAAGACAAGTTTGAGTTAATTCGTGATCCTGCATTACCTCTCTCACCCGTGGATGGAGTCCATTCTATCAGCAAAGACAGAGACGGTTCGCTCTGGTTTAGTTCTGCCGGTGGCCTGGCTAATTATAATCATGAATCAAAGACCTTCACCAACTACTACCACAATGCCAATGATCCAGGGTCTTTGGGTGACAACCTCCTTTATACAACCCATGTAGACCGTCAGGGTATACTCTGGGTGGGCACGGAAGCTGCTGGTGTCAGCTATTATGATCGGGATCTATTACGCTTCAGACTGGAACAAAGCAAAGAAGATGACATCAATAGTATCAGGGCGAATGCTGTGTTCTCAATATCCCAGGATCCAGTGGGGAATATCTGGTTTGGTACCACTGAGGGTGGCACCAGCGTTATGGATGCAACCAGCGGATCTTTTACTCACTATAACTCATTGGAGACAATGGGAAAAACCGAATGGTGGAGCAGGGATTATATCTCACGAGTGAGGTCAGACCGGAATCATAGGATCTGGATCGGAACCTTTTCCTGTGGTCTGTTTAGGCTGGATTACCCGACGCAGTCCCTAACACATTACCGGAACAGAGATAATGTAGAAAATAGTTTTAGTGACAAAACCACTCGAGATATTCTGGAGACTCGTGATGGCAATATCTGGATTGCAACTGAAAGTGAGGGCCTTGACAGATACAATGAAGATATAGACGCTTTTGAGCACTTCAAGCATGATCCTGATAATCCGCAAAGTCTGAGTAGTAATTTCACCTACTGTCTGTTGGAGGATAATGCAGGGTACATCTGGATCGGTACTTCAGACGGAGGCTTGAACCAATTCGATCGGGCAACAGGGGTGTTCAAGAGATTCATGGTTGATAGAAATAGCAGCAATTCCATTTCCAGTAATCGTATCGTCAGCCTGTATGAAGACGATTTACAAACACTTTGGATTGGGACGAGCGGGGGTGGACTAAATAAGCTGGACAAAGCACGGAAAGAAATATCAACTCTGGATCTTCACTCCAGCCTGGCAAACATGTCCATTTACGGAATCCTTCAGGATGATCATCATTTCTTATGGCTAAGCTCTAACCAGGGCATTCTCAAAGCCCACCCTGACTCTGGTTTAGTCAATCGATATACCTTGAGTGATGGGGCGCAGGAATCATTTTACTTCCAATCTTGTCTGGAGGCACGTGATGGTAAGATGTACTTTGGAGGTGGAGAGGGCTATAATGTCTTTCATCCTGATAGTATTAAAAATAATGAGTACATCCCCCCTGTTGTGCTTACAGGATTGGCCATAAATTATGAGGATGTTTCTATTGGTGAAGCCCGGGATGGACGGGTCATACTTAACAAGTCAATCACCCAAACAGATAAACTAAAACTTAATTATCGAGACAAAGTTCTCACCTTTAAATTTGCGGCGCTGAATTTCTCTGCCAGCTATAAAAACCATTATTCGTACAAGCTGGTAGGCTATGATGAGAACTGGATTAATGCTGACAACACCCCCCTGGCACAATACATGAATATCCCTGCAGGCGACTACATTTTTCGGGTCCGCGGATCCAATAATGATGGGGTGTGGAATCTAGACGGAGCCAGAATAAAGATATCTATCGCCCCCCCCTTCTGGAAGACCTGGTGGTTTAAAACCCTGGTTGTCATTTCCCTATTAGGAATCATACTAGTATACATCCAACTCCGCACTTACAGACTCATCGTTCAACGTGATAAACTGGAAGCGTTGGTGAGGGAACGTACCGCTCAACTGAAATTGGAAATTGAAGAACGCCAGCGGGTTGAGCTTGAAAAAACAACACTTAAACTGGATCATCTCAAACGAGAATTGCTGACCCAGTCCCTCCACCTTAATGACAAACAACAAATCATGGACAATCTGCAGGGCGAATTGGAGAGTTTTTCAAAATTGAGTTGGGACGATATCAGACCAAGAATCAAAAAATTGATTCGCTTCCTCCGAGATCGGAGTTCTGTTAAGCAGGGGTGGGAAGATTTTGAAATCTGGTTCACCGAAATTCATACTGGATTTTATTCTGAACTTCGCAACGAGCATCCTGGACTATCCGAAAATGAATTGAAGGTATGTGCACTCCTCAGGTTGAATCTTATTTCAAAGGACATAGCCAAGGTGATGAATGTTCAATCTGCCACCATTGATATCTATCGCCATCGCATCAGAAAAAAATTGGAAATTTCCAGCGAAGAAAACCTTTCAACTTTTCTTTCAAAATATTGAGCTGAATTCCCTCGATACATCTTTACAATATCTTTACAATGAAGGGAAAATCACTCCTGAGATCACGGAATCATATTTTCTGCTAATCGTTATACAGCAACATTTTATAAGTAATTCCTGCTAAATGCTCTCTTTTTTAGAAGGTGTGGAAACTGGCGAGAGCTTCCACAAAACTTCTCTTCCTGCTTTTCTGCACTTGTAAAGATTTTGTATAGATGCTCCAAACCCCAATCTGCTTTAGGTTTACATCAGAATTCAAACCCAAACAAGGAGGGGATCATGAAACGGATACATCTTGTGATTATTGCATTGCTCAGTGTGTGTACACTGACAGCAGCAGTCGTCAATGTACCAGAAGATGCTGCCACTATTCAGGCAGGCATCGATGTCGCCAATACTGGTGATATAGTCCTGGTAGGACCAGGAACTTATGTTGAAAACATTAATTTTAACGGGGAAAGCATTACCGTAAAATCTTCCTACGGCTCTGAGTTTACCATCATAGATGGCAATCAGAATGGCTCAGTGGTGCTATTTTTGAGTGGTGAAGATGAGGATGCTGTCCTGGATGGATTTACGATCACAAATGGAACCGGTTGGGACAATGGTGATGAAATTGTAGGGGGTGGGATTGTTTGTCGATTTGGCTCATCCCCAAATCTGAAAAATCTAATTGTCACAGAGAATAGTGCCATTGGTGGAGCAGACCCTGGTGGTGGTGGCATAACCATCGCCGCTAACTCCAACCCCACCTTGGAGAATGTGGAAATCTCCCACAATGAATCTGCCTGGGGGGGTGGTCTGGCCATCGCCATCGACTCTGATCCAAGCTTAATAAATGTTGAAATTCACCACAACGATGCAACGACCACTGGTGGAGGTGCGTATATAGGTGAGAGAGCCGCGCCCTATTTCGAGGATGTTTATGTCCACGACAATCATGCTGTGTATTATGGCGGTGGGATTTTTCTTCACGACCACACCACACCTACTTTTAATAAAATCACTGTGAGGGCAAACCGAAGTCCAAGTGGCGGTGGCGGCATGATAACCAATGATGGGAGCAAACCCGCTATCCTCAACTCCATTTTCTGGGGAAATATTCCTGATCAAATTCTGTTTAATAATGACACAGAATATCTCCCTGATACTGTGATGATCGCCTACTCCAACATCCAGGGGGGAGAAGCTGGAATCGATATTGGTCCTGGTGTGTTGAACTGGGAAGAGGAGAATGTTGCTATAGATCCTTGCTTCATTGGAGAAAGTGATGAGCTCAGGTCAGATTCGCCCTGTATCGATTCGGGGACAGACTTTTTCTCCTTTGACGGGGTCACGCTGCTGGACATGGACCAGGATGAATATGCTGGTAATGATCCTGAAATGGGCTCCTGGGAGGCTCCAACAGTTTATCAGGTACCTGGTAATTTCAGCACTATCCAGGGTGCTATTGATGCGACAATCGATGGTGATATCATCATGGTTGAAGTGGGTACCTATGTGGAAAACATAAACTTCAAAGGAAAAGGTATCACGGTCAAATCCATGGCAGGACCTGAGTATACCATAATCGATGGTAATGAAACGGGACCTGGCGTGGTGATGACCAGTGGTGAATCTAATAAAGCTGTCCTGGATGGGTTTACCATAACCAATGGAACGGGCTGGTATAGTGAAATCATGACTGATTATCTAGGGGGAGGATTGTGCGTTCGTTTTGGCTCCTCCCCTATTCTGAGGAATTTGATTATCACCGATAATCACACCGATTTTGGAACAGGTGCTGGACCTGCCGGTGGTGGTGTTGCCATTGGTGGTTATTCACATGCAACCCTGGAAAATGTCATCATTTCTGATAATTCATCCCAATGGGGTGGTGGTCTTTCAATCTCGGCACAATCAAATCCAATCATCCGAAATGTTGAAATCAATAACAACTCTGCTGTCACGGGGGGCGGTGGTGGCGGCGTCTATATCGGTCTCTATTCAGAGCCTTATTTTGAGGATGTCTTCATCCATGACAATAACGCGCCTGCGGCAGGTGGATTTTTTATCCATGATCATGCCAGGCCAATCCTTAATAAAATCACGGTCC
>CAZVSF010000076.1:0-7074 GCA_964630195.1 uncultured Lentisphaeria bacterium | reverse complement strand
ATCTCAAATTGTATTGATGCTGGTATTGCATCTTACAGTTTTGAGGGGAATCCCTGGATCGATATGAGTGCAGATGAGTATATCGGATCCGCTCCTGATATGGGATCTTATGAAGTTCCCGCACCACCACAGGTGCTGCTGGTACCGCAGAATTTTTCTACGATACAATTGGCAATCGATGCAGCCCAGGATGGAGACTCGATCCTGGTCGCAGCCGGTACCTATGTTGAGAATATCAATTATCTAGGTAAAGACATTATAGTAAAAGCTGTCAGCGATCTTCCCGAAGCTACCATTATTGATGGGGGTGGTCTGAACAGTACTGTCTCCATGATGAGTGGTGAACAGACTGCTGTGCTGGATGGATTTACCATCACGAATGGCCAGGGTTGGGTAAATTCTGATGGCTATTCAGTTGGTGGTGGTATTGTTGTCAGATACGGATCTACGCCGACACTGAGAAACCTAATTGTAGAGGAAAACAATTCAGGTAGTTCAGCAGTACTGGATACCTCTATGGGTGGTGGTATCATGTGCGCCTACGGTGCCGATGCCATCATTGAAGACGTGATCATTCGAAATAACAGCGCTGATTATGGTGGTGGCATCGTGGCATATGAATCCAGTCCTACCCTGCGCAGAGTAAAGATTAGTGGAAATGAGGGACGGGTTACCGGTGGTGGGCTCACACTCTGGACCTCTGACGCACTGATTGAACAAGTTGTCATTTATAAAAATGTGGTGGATTATATCGGTGCTGGTGTTTGGGTTCATATGGGTGGTAATCCGACCCTGGATCGGGTCACTGTTGTTGATAATAAGACAATGCTCTCAGCAGACGTTGGGGCAAAAGGTGCCGGTATTGCCTTAAGCGACGGCGCAACCCTGACTCTAAAAAGTTCAATTGTCTGGTTCAATAAACTCAGGGGTATCACAAGCAATAATATTGAATTTTATCATTTAGAAGCTCCGAACACAATCACCGTTATGTACTCGGATATTCAAGGGGGAGAAGCCGGTATCATCACCCATGACAATGGTACTGTCAATTACCCAACCAACAATATCCCTGATGATCCCATGTTTGTTGATCGTGGTGTCTATAACTACAACCTGCAAACCGGTTCCCCCTGCATTGGAACGGGGATGTTGGGTGTTGACATGGGCGCTGGTGGGGAATGTATGACACTGGCTACAGATCCTCCTCTGGCTGTCATACCAGAGCAATTCGCTCTGTATCAGAACTATCCCAATCCCTTCAATCCAGCTACATCCATCAGGTTTGAACTTCCTGATGCTGGGTGGGTCAAGTTGGTGATCTATGATGTGACAGGTCGTGAAGTAGCGACATTGATCGATGATCAAAGGCTTGGGGGCGAGCATTCCATAAACTGGTTCGCCCAGGATAAATGGGGCGAGCCACTGAGTACTGGTATATATCTCTATAAGATGAAGTTCACTGACACTCAGGGGAAACAGTTTCGTGAAGTACGGAAACTCATGCTTCTGAAGTAGCAAGGTCATACATAAAAAGCCCCGGTCTTGTCTGGAAGACCGGGGTTGCTATTTGTTTTTTGGACCCCGATTGAGACGGTGGGGACTGTTGGGGTTATGGAGTTGACAGATTCATCTCCTGGGTTTGAGTTGTATCCAACTTTCCCGATCCCTTCAGCCCCACCCATTTTTTTAACATTCGGAATGGGATGGAGGAAAAAGATGACTAATAATTCTATCGTACGAGGACTCTTGACTCTAGCAGTCCTTGTGAGTTCCTGCTTTGGTCAGGAATCCAATACAACTTTAGTCGGCCGTTGGGCAGATGGACCATGCTATGATGTAAGTGTATCAGGAGACATCGCCTGTTACGGGAATGGCGCTAAGCTGGTGGTGATGAATATATCTGATCCTGAGGAGGTTGTGGAACTCGGGACCGTTATTTTGCCCTCTGTCATTCTTGGAATCACCATTGAAGGGAATTATGCCTATATAGCTAACTGGCGGGCTGGCTTACGTATTATTGATATCTCCACACCGTCTGCACCTGAGGAGGTCGGCTTTTTGGACACTGACGGTTATGCATATAGAGTTGTCGTAGAAGGCGGAATCGCCTATCTCGCAGATGGGCATGAAGGTCTTCGCATCATTGATGTATCCAGTTCATCAACTCCCCTAGAAGTAGGCTTTTTTAATACTGGCGGCACTGTTAAAGATGTTTCTATCAGAGAGGACTACGCATTTATCTCAGATGATGCAGGGGGTACTATAATAGTTGATATTTCAGATCCCTCTAATCCCTTCGAGGTCGCCACTATTGAGATTATTGATTGGGATGGAGCTCAAAGTATCACTCTGTCCGGTGATTATGCATATATCTCAGAGGGTGTCTATATTAGGGTCTTTGATATATCAAACCCTCTCGACCCTATCCAAATTGCTGCACTCGATGATGATTTTTATAGTTTTAACATCATTGCGGACCAAAATAGGTTATATGTGCTGTCTGGATGGGATCTAGATGAGTTAGTAATTCTGGACGTGTCTACCCCCAGCGCCCCCAGCCAATTGAGTAGAATTAGTTTGGGCCACTACCACTTTTGGGATCCATTGCAAGGCATACACTTAGAGAACGAGCATGCCTATATAGCTTGTGGGGTCGAGGGTCTGCAAATAGTCAACGTGGCTGACCCAGTTTTTCCTAGCAAAGTAGATTCAGTTGAAACTGGCGGATTTACCCTGGATGTAAAAATCAGCGATGAAATTGCTTATGTTGCAAGTGAGTTTGGCGGCTTACGTATATTGGATGTTGCCGATCCCACAATTCCGACAGAGATTGGGAATTTCCATCCAGAAATTTCTTATCCCGAATGGACTCTTTTTCCAAATGTATTCCGAGTAGATGTGGTAGGTAATTTTGCGTATGCTTTAATGCAGAACTTTGGATTCACCATTCTGGATGTTTCGATTCCGAGCAATCCCACCGAAACCAGCTATATACCCTTTCATGGATCGTGGTATGGACCTGGAGTTATTGATTTATCAATCCGAGGTGATTACGCATATATCGTAGGCGACCATCTGCGTATCGTAGATATTTCTGATCCCTTTGCACCCATCGATACAGCTGAGTGCTGGACCGAAGGGGTTGGTGTCGATGTATTGTTGGATGGTGACTATCTCTATTCTGCAGAATTATATGCAGGCCTGGGAGTTTACGATATCTCAGACCCTTTGAATCCCGAACTTAGTGCCAATTACATTATCGAGGACAGTGAGGTTTATGGCGTAGCCATAAGCGATCACTATGCATATCTAGCTGCATATGATGCTGGTCTGGTGATAATTGATATATCTGATCCAGATAGTCTGGTCCAGGTAGGTTCTATTAATACAGATGGCTACGCAGTCAATGTTGCCCATCGTGGAGAGAGTGTCTATCTGGCTGATGGGCACAATGGAATGAGAGTCATAGATGTTTCGGATCCGACCAGTCCCGTGGAAACCGGATACTACCAGACAGGAGGTTTTGCAATGTGTATCGCTCTCGATGAGGACCATGTTATTGTCGCCGATGGTGATAACGGACTCTACATCCTGGGCGCAGAAGCTCTACCCGTCGATGAAAAACAAACTATACCACGCAATTTGACACTCCATCAGAACCATCCCAATCCCTTCAACCCGAGGACAACGATAGCTTATGACTTGCCAGAACCAACGAATGTCAACCTCACTGTATTTAACCTGTTGGGACAGGAAGTGACCACGCTGATTAAGGAGTCTCAGCCAACTGGAACCTATCAGGTATCGTGGAATGGTTTCGATAACGATGGAAAAGCAGTCCCCTCAGGAATGTATATCGCAAGACTGACGGCCGGTGCACACTATGAGTCAATTAGGATGATGTATCTGAGATAAGGGTCAAGAGGAGATATGATCAGCGAAAAAGAGAATAAGCGTCTACAGGCACTCTGCCTGTTAGTCATCATCTTCCTGGCGATGCTCCTACCCAATACCTGTTGTATGTAGTTTGAATTGTTTACTCAGGAGTGACCATTTCTTCTGGGTTCATTCCATCCCCGGTCGGTACCACACTGGCCGGGGCCTCCTAAGGATTGATCATCAAATTTGAAGTCATGAATATTGCTGAATACCAGAAGTCGAGGTTGAGGATCAAACTGAAGCCCACAGTGGACCTCAGGGTCCAGTATATTAGAAAAAGCGTGTCTTTGACCCTTCGACAGGCTCAGGGAGACACGCTTTTATGAGTCAATTCCTACTATTGATCTAGAGCATGGACATCTTACCAGAAGATAATGCATCATTAAGAATGGCATCAAGGATGCCATTTACAAAGCTGCTACTTTCTTCTGTGCTAAACACCTTAGCGATCTCAATAGCCTCAGAGATAGACACCTTTGGAGGAATATCCTTAAAATAGAAAAATTCCGTGAGTGCCATTCTTAAGATCAACCTATCCACCAGGGCAATGCGTGTGAGGTCCCAATTTCTGGACTTACTGGAAATGAGCTCGTCGAATTCCTGACGATGTGCCATTATACCATTCACCAGATCACGTGAGAACCCGAGCAATTCCTCTGATAATTCACTCTTCTCTGCCAGCAGGTTGAAGGTTTGATCCAGATCATCATTTTGTATCTCGTGAGCATATGATACCTGAACTACAAACTCCCGGGCTCGACGTCTTTCCTGCATGAACTGAGGCCTGATCCTTTCTACGCGTTGTCTAGATTTTCGAAAACAAGCGGTTCCCTGAGCGGTGCATCTGCTTCAGGCGACCCAGTTTGCGAATACGTTCCTCTGCCAGCTTGTCTGCGGCATCCATTGTCGGGATGTTCTCATCCGCCGATCGCTGAAAGATCTCCTGAAGAATTGTGTATATATGGTTGACCCTGTTGTATGATCGTTTTTCGTTGTAGCCTTCGAATTCACCATAAACATTGATGACACCACCAGCATTTATGGCATAATCCGGTGCATAAAGTACACCCCGATCCAGAAGTATTTTGCCATGTTTGTCATAATCTGATAGCACATTGTTGGCAGCGCCTGCAACCACCTGACACTTAAGGCGATCGATGGTTTCATCGTTGACCACGGATCCAAGTGCACAAGGTGCAAAAACATCCATTTCCACATCATAAATTTCTTCAGGGGCAACAGCAGTTACGTTTTTGATCTTGAGCATCTCTTTGATGCGCCCTTCTTTTATGTCGGTCACGATAACTTTAGCGCCAGCCTTGGAAAGATGTTCTACCAGGTAAATACCTACATGACCCAATCCCTGAACAGCGATTGTCTTTCCTTCAAGACTGTCTGAACCCCATGCTCGGTTTGCAGCTGACTTGATCCCTACAAAGGTACCATATGCAGTAAAGGGAGAAGGGTCTCCTGAGCCACCCAGCTCAGGGCTGAGACCAGCCACATAGTTGGTTTCTTCCTTCACCCATTCCATCATCTGTGGCGTGGTATTCACATCTTCTGCCGCGACATAACGACCACCGAGGCTATCAACCAATCGACCAAAGGCCCGGAAGGCGGCTTCATTGCCAATATCCCGAACACGACCGATGATCACAGATTTTCCACCACCCAGGTTTAAGCCTGCCAATGCTGACTTATATGTCATTCCTTCAGAGAGTCTGAGGACATCGCGCAGTGCAGCGGCTTCATCATCATAATTCCATACTCTGCAACCACCCAGGGCTGGACCTAAACTGGTATCGTGAATAGCAATAATCGCTTTAAGACCCGTCTCATCATCCTGGGCAAAGACAACCTGTTCGTGGTGGTTTAATGCTGGTGCATCAAAAAATCCCATTTCTCATTTCTCCTTTTACAATACTTATAACTACTAATCTGCCAGAAGATGTCTACTGATAACCAATCTCTGAATTTCATTGGTCCCCTCGTAGATCTGTGTGATCTTCGCGTCACGCATCATGCGCTCCACTTCAAATTCACGGATAAATCCATACCCCCCATGAATTTGAACAGCTTCAGTTGCAACATACATAGCCGTATCACCGGCAAACATCTTGGCCATTGAGGCTTTTTCCCCAATGGTTTTTCCCTGATCCTTTAACCAGGCAGCTCGATATACTAGAAGTCGACTGGCGTCGACCCTCGTGGCCATATCAGCCAGTTTAAATCCTATTCCTTGAAACATTCCAATGGGTTTGCCAAACTGCTCACGCTCCTTGGCGTACTGGATTGATCTCTCCAGGGCACCCTGGGCGATACCCAATGCCTGGGCACCAATTCCTATACGTCCCACATCAAGGGTCGCCAGAGCAATGGTGAAACCTTGCCCCTCTTCCCCAATAAGATTTTCTGCTGGAATTCGGCAATTTTCAAAGATGAGCTCACTGGTGTCTGATCCACGAATACCCAGCTTGTCCTCTTTTTTACCCGTCGTAAAGCCTTCCAAACCCTTTTCAACCACAAAGGCTGAAATACCCTTATAACCAGCGTCTTTATCAGTTTTTGCGAATACGATAACAAAGTCAGAACTGATGCCACTGGTTACCCAGTTTTTCACGCCATTAAGGATATATGAGTCACCATCCCTGGTGGCCGTGGTAAGCATGGCCTTGGCATCTGAACCTGATTGAGGTTCACTAAGCGAATAGGCTCCCAGCTTTTGTCCACTTGAGGTGAGAGGCAAATATTTTTTCTTTAGATATTCTGATCCAAATTTTAAAATGGGATTTGAAAAAAGAGAATTATTAACAGACATGATCACACAGGTGGAAGCATCTACACGGGCAACTTCCTCCAGAGTGATAGCATAACTAACTGCATCCATCTCTGTACCGCCATAGATTTCAGGAACCTGCATACCCATAAAACCGAGCTCAGCCAGCTTCTGGATCACCTCAGTAGGAAATTCTGCCTTTTCATCACGTTCCATTACTCCAGGCTTAATCTCTGCCTCGGCAAAGTCCCTGATGGTCTCTCTGACCATTTTTTGTTCTTCAGTAAGTTCAAAATTCATAATGTGCCTTATATGATTTTTTATTATGCTTTTTTTCTCTCAAAAATCAACTAATAGGT
>CAZVSF010000075.1:0-13200 GCA_964630195.1 uncultured Lentisphaeria bacterium | reverse complement strand
AAAAATGAGATAAAATTTAGAGCAGCGGGTAGACCTGAATCGGTGTAGCAATCAACAAAAAATGAGGGGCTGTTCCAAAGAACAGCCCCTCATTGTGCTCTTGATCGTTACAATATTTATTAGAAAGCAAGTCTCAAGGCAATTACCTGATTAGCATCAAAGACACCACCAGGCAGGTAAGCATAATCAACACTCAGATTAAGATTTATTAGTTGTTTGAGCATTAAGGAGCCACCAAATGATAAGCCATCAAATGGATTTTCATAATCCCAGGCCTCATCATCGTCACTATTATCCTGACCTGCTGCTGACATTTGATATCCGGCTCTAAGTACTGCCATACCAGCCAGATCATAATCTACCATGAAACGAGTAACATCTGTTGCATAATAGTTACTCGTGTAGGTTGCACCTACAGTTGCACCTGCAATAGAATAGGCAGCTGAAAGATCAAATGTAAATGGAAGATCGAATTCAGCAGCATCGATTTTATAATACTCAACGGGTCTAGCAGCACCCTGAGCATCTGCCTGAACACCCAATCCTTCTCCATCATATTGAATAGGACTACCGAAGTTCTTCAGCACAAATCCAACATCAAAACCTTCCATGTCGAATAAACCTTTGTACTGAACTCCCAGGTCAAAAGCAATTCCAGAGGCGGAAACACGACCGAAGCTCTCGCTAACCAGGTTGATATTCATTCCAACACTGGTTTTATCCGACAATCTTTTTGAGAGTGTCGCGCCTAAAACCAGAAAGTTCGGTGTAAATATCTGTCCGGTTCCGTCTGCTTCGAATACAGTTGTTTCTTCTATGTCACCAATATCAAGAGTCCTTGCAGTGAGCCCAACTTTGCCTAAAGAACCCAGGCTAGTTGCTACACCAAAGTAATTGGCATTGATTCCAGCGATATACTGTCTGTTGGAAAAGATAACATCTATGTTGTTTGGACTCATTGATAAACCAGCAGGATTCCAATAAACAGCGTCCATACCATTTGCTCGCGCTACCGCACCTCCACCAGTCAGGAATTGTGCACCTTGCACAATTTCTAATTGTGTCGAGGAAGCAGTACCCATTCTTGAATTTTGCCCAAGAACTGATGAGAAGACAGCAATGGTCAGTATTGTAATAAGGATTATTTTCTTCATAACCTAAATCTCCATTGTTGTAATTTATTAATAGTACTTGAGCACTTGAGTTTCACGGACAAGTGCTAGCTTAAGTAATTTCTGTCCATATTCCGAATCTATATGGATAACATATATTCCACTTGCAACTGGATAGCCATACTGGTTGTTCAGATCCCAGGTTGCAAACTGTGTTGCATCACTCTTATCAATTTGTTTAACCTCAGTACCTCCAAGAGTAAATATCTTAATCGTTGCCTCTTCTGGCAAATGATTAAAAGAAACATATTTACTGGCCCTGCTGCTTTCCAATTCATGGAAACCATAATAGGGGTTTGGATATACATGAACATCATCAATGTTATTGATTGCCAGGCCAGATTGAGCACCTTCAAAGCTAAATGTCCAGGTATCCTCTCCTGGAACAGATTTTTTTGCTGAAAAGATGTCAAGGGTAAACTCTGCTTCCAACCAGGTGTGCGTTCCACGAGCACTTGGCCAGACGGCATAGAGAACATCATCATAGGTGCCATCTAGTCCACTGGCAGGACCATAATAAAGTCCCGTTGGGTCATAATCAGTGTTATGAATAAAGAAATACTCGCGTCCACCATTGGCGGCAAAAGCTGCACCATCCCAGCCCATATCCCAGAGTAGATTTGCAACACCATCATTGGCATCTTCTACAAAGGATAAGTTCAAGCGCCTTGGGTTAGCTGGATCGGTCATATCGTAGGCAGCAAAAGGAAGTTCACCAGCTGTGGCCTGAATGGAATAGCCGTCGTGACGCCATTGAACATCACCTTTAGAAACATACCCATTTGCATCGACATCTGCCTGGTCTTGAAAAACTAATTGAACATTGACCAAGGCACTATTGTCCAAAGATGAGCCAAAGAAATTGGCGCCAATGTCCAGTCCACCAAACAAGCCACGTCCACCCCAATTGGTACCTGATATCCAGCGAGATCCATCATAGTCCCAATCGGCATAATCTGTGGCCGGTGCGTCCTTGACAATTACCTGGAAAGCCTCTTCAATGATGGGTGCATCTGCTACAAGTGCATCCTCT
The DNA here is from genome assembly GCA_964630195.1 of uncultured Lentisphaeria bacterium. Classification (GTDB taxonomy): domain Bacteria; phylum Fidelibacterota; class UBA8477; order UBA8477; family JABMPR01; genus JABMPR01. The sequence goes on along the minus strand of CAZVSF010000075.1, from coordinate 10,995 downwards.
GGACTGTATGGAGCTTGATTTTCCAGTATGGCAGTTCCAGATTTTGATAGATTCCAAGCTAATGTCCATGGCGATCCATCGGCAAGTGTATCAGCATCAGTTAATATCTCCTTTTGACCGAGAGTCAAATCTTCGGGATTATAGTATTTCCAATAAACAGTATAATCACCTCCTGGCAGCTTTGTAGGATCAACAATATTGACACTAACAGAGCCGGTAGCATCACCAACATGAGTCAATGTGATACCATCTGACTCACCAATTGCAGTACCGGGATTATCATTGTGCGGGATAACCGCTACAATTGTTGGTGAAGATTCCAGCGTTTTAAAAGGATCACTTGGCGTATTCGCAGGATAATAGCTATATGCAGTTATTGCGTAAAAGTAGCTAACACCATTTGACAACGGTCTGCTACGAAGCTCATCATAATCAGTGCTATAGTATCGCTGAACACCAGTATTGGCACCGGATTGTTTGGGTTGATCGACAACGTACCCTGATACTGGATCAACGCCCTTATCAAAGATTGTTTGTACCAGGTTAACCTTATCGAAGGTTGCGATTTTTTTACCTGCTGAAAGCGGGGCAGTCGCTGAAGGTATCTGGTAAACATTATACCCTTCAAATTCGAAACCCTTAGAGACCACACCTTCTGTAGCTTCAACCGCAAGATCATCATATCCCCAATTAATGGTGATTTCCTGATCCAATTCAACCCCTCTAGCAACTGGAGAAGTTGGGGCTGAAGGAAGATCAAAATCTTGATCATAAGCGTATTGGGCATATGTATCATGGAATTTTGCCACTGTAAGTGATGAGATATTATCAGTTCCCATGCCACCAACAAAGGCTAAAACCACTTCTTGCTCGTCCTCTAATTCCATGGTGAATGGACCACTTGCCATGACCAACCTTCTATCACCGGGAGGTAGCTGCACACCATCAATCCAACCCTGACCAGTAACTGGATCACCCGACAGGACAAACTTTGTCACTTCACCCGTAGATAAGTCAGTCCAAGGCTCTTGAACTGGGTACTCTGGTCTGGGCAAAAAGCCCTCCATCAGGTTAAAAAACTGTAGCGTTCCGTTATATTCGGATAGATCTGGATCGTCAATACTTGAGCCAGCCCCAAAATAGGTAAACGAAGTCATACCTAGAGTATCACCAGCTGTTGTAACTGGTCCCTGTAAGAAATCATAACCCCCAGCAGGCACTGGTAAGCTATAAATTCCATTAAAAACACCATCAAGTACGTTACCATTATAAACATATCCAAGGGACAGGTCTACATCAGCACCAACATAATCATCAGTATAGGTACCTAGATCAGGATCTGACCATTGTGTAAAATAGACAGTATCCAATTTTGCGTCTGAGGGTCCACCCACTAAACCGGTATATCTCATTTTCGCGCTTTTGAAAACCATATTTCCAAGAGGATCACTGGCTCCAAAGTTATAGGCCCATAGTGTTACAGCTAATTCAACACCAACAGGTCCGGCACCGTACAAGTTCTCTGAAGTACTCTGAGTATCTACTACGGCTGAGCCATCCCATATTTCAGGAATGTCATTTGCAATAGTCCACATCGTTTGATCAGCTCCTGCATAACCAGGAATATCTGTATCTGGATTGTAAATACCATCTCCATCAACATCCTCGTAAGGGGCACCTAAATCAGCTGGCCAGTTTTCCCAGTCATACTCATAGTTGTCATATACCTGCAGAATCTCTGCATCAGTTGGTGATTCAGCATCATAAAAGATTGCTGCGTCATCAGTCAGATCAACAGTTGCATAATCAGTCCTGACACGCCAGATATGCTCTGCTGAGGGATCACTTGCTCCAACTACATTACCAGAGCCATCGTACACAACGTGGCCAGCCTTTAAACCGAAGTTATAGGTATTACCACCAACCCTGACCCGCTGTGATCCGCCATCGCTAACTTTTGCTCCCCAGAGCATACCGTCTTCGTATACCATACCACCGGTACCCTTGGGGTAGTCAATCGTGGTTCCATTGGGGCTACCAGAAGTAGTCGCACCAGTTTCTTTGGTCATCCAGTAGGTCATGTTATTGATACTCACTACTGACTGCGTGGTTGTCGTAGATCCTTCTGATGTTTTTGCCAACACATTTGCGTTAGCTGCTGATTTCGCATGGAGCAATCCCATCGAAACCATGAAGCATAACAGTAATAATAGGGTTCTTCTCATTTTTACGCGCATAAAATTATCCTTTATTTAGTCCTGAATTACAACTTTTATAGTTCTATGCTTAGACCGAAGCGCATCGTTCTTGGAGTACCTAATAAGTCCTTCGCAAAGTCATTTCTGAAATGTTGACCATTAGCCAGGTTAACATTCTCATACAATGCTTGATACGTTGGTCCCTGGGCAGCCAAAATTTCACTACTCAGGCCAGGATCAGTTAAGAATCCGTCATCGTAAGCATTTCCAGTTCGTGAATAAACATTAATGACATTCTTTGTATCGAGAGCGTTTTCAACATACATAAATGCATTAAGATTCACGGTACCTAGCTTGAAACTCTTATCAAGCTTGATATTTAAGTTGTAGGTCCATGGACTCATTGAGCTACCAATTGGCTCTTGAGGCTCACGAGCCCTGGCATCATCAAGCAATGCACCTTCGTCTGCTGCACGCTGGCCCAGGCCACCACCACTTAGAGTATATGGGTGTCCACTGCTAAATCGATATTGGAGATTCACACCAAAATTGGAGAAAATCGGACCGCCATCGTTATCACCAAACCGGTAATCCAATGATACGGAACCTTTATGTGGTCGTTCATAATACAGAGGCATGATCATACCTGAGGGCGCGGCCAAAGCTTCTTGAACAATATTTCCGGCAGCGCTATTTGCTTCAGTATTAATTCCTCGAGCATCTGACCAGGTGTAAGATAGATTGGTTTGTGCTCGATAAATTCTACGCGTTCTCAATGAGAATTCCAGACCATTAATTGTCGAGAAGTCACCATTTACATATTGTAGAGCATCAACATCTACGTTGTAGGTGTTGCCAACTTCAATATCACGGTTCTTATCGATAACAATCTGACCAGTAGTATTTTTAGCAAATACCGCAATATCTATTGCTGCGTCAGTCGAGAACTGATGGCTAAACCCAACTTCGTATTGGGTTGTTATGATAGGATCAAGATTGAAACCCATGGGATCTGGCGTGTAGTTCTGCCCACCCCAAACTAAGTGCATATACCTGGTTGAAGCATAAGGGAGATCCAGCTCAGGCATCTGACCATATTTTCCGTATTGCAAACGGAAAACTGTCTCATCTGAGACTGGAAATGCCAAACCCAGTCTTGGCTGAACAACTGTTCTTGTATCTGAATCTTCAAATTGATCCGGAAGAATAGTCTGATGAGATTCATCGTATCCAGGGTTTCCTGTGTCTTTCATTTTCCAATCATCCAGATTGAAGCGATCAACACGAATGCCAAAAGAAAACACTAAGTCATTTCTTTCATTTTCGTATTTATCGTTGAAATAAAATGACTGTGTAGTTGGATTGCGAGGTCCATCAAAGCCATCGTTGACCTCATTCCCAAAATCGTCATAACCAATACTACCATTTCTATTATTAAGAGCTAGAAAATCTGCAGCTGCAGCCGTTTCATTTTCAAAATCGGCGGCAGTCAGTTCTCCAGAGCCTATTGCAGTATTCGCGTTACGAATAGCTCCCGTAGTTAGCTGATATGTTCGATATTCGTAATTCTGTTGTTCAAAACCGACTCGTAATTCATGATTATTTTTCTGAATAGTCAATCCAAAATCAATACCTGTCGTCTGGCGATTACTCTTCAATGCCCCTGTTCTGATATCTCCAGGTCGCCTGAAGGCAAATTGATTAACATAATAATCTTCTGGGTCATTATAGCGAGATTTCCAGAACGATGCATCCCCGCCTGCTGCAGCAATTTGTAAGGAGTCACCCCAACCAATCATATCAGCAATGCCCTCAGGTGAACCAAACAAGTGGTCAAAGGATTCATAATCACGATTTAAGTGACTAAAACCTACTGTGGCAAGTATGTTTGAATTCACAAAGTAATTTGCCCTGGCAGCAAACACATTTTTGAGTGTATGACGCTCAGGTAATCTTTCTGCATTAAACATATTGTATATAGGTAAGGTATTAACCATCCATTCGGATTTTTCAAACACATTGGAAAATCTCAGATTTACAGCACCTAACTCTACTAAAGCGGTACCATTAAGGATCAAATCATCACTCCAATTACTGGCGATACCATCTTCTGGCTTAAATACCACTGCAATACTGTCGCCATCTGGAGTTACACCAGAAACGCTTGAAGGCATTAAGTCAGCAACACCATCTTTATCTGCATCGATTTCGAAACCGTTCCAGAATTTGGGTGTCCAATCATCTTCATGCTTTTTACGAACAGCAACGAAATACTTTACTGGACCAGCGGGACCACCAATTGTAGCAGTTAAATCTTGATATCCATAATCTCCACTTTCAGCACGAGCAGTTACACCAAGCTGGTTGCCTCCAGTACGAAGGGTTTGTCTGATAACACCTGAGTTTGCACCTCCAAATTGAGCACCATATCCACCAGCTTCAACAGCTACTTCGGATAATGCTTCAGGAATAGCGCTAATCAAACGTCCACTCATGATTACATCTTTAATATTGGCGCCATCAAGAGTATAAGCTACTTCTTCCTCACGACTACCGCGAATGTGAACATTTCCATTTTCCACTTCAACACCAGTGACCACTTCCAGCATTCCTGTTACACCACGAACCGCTGCGTTTTCAATTTCTTCGGTTCCATAGGATCGTCTGGAGTTCGTAGCACTTTGCTCTATTAGCTGTCTTTGACCAACAACAAGAACTGACTCCCCAACAATATCCGCCGATTCAAGTGCAAAAGTTAGGCGAGATGTCAAACCACTTTTCACATCGACATTTGATAAGGTTAGGCTTCCATATCCAATGTAAGTTGCTGTAACTGAATAAGTGCCAATAGGTACATTCAGAATAAAAAACTGTCCATCTTCTTGGGTTGCAGCACCACTTGCTGTACCGTCCACAACAATGCCAGCGCCATATAGTGCATTTCCATCACTATCTGTTACTGTCCCAGAGATCTTTCCAGTTGTCTGACCAAAGACCATCGTGGAGAGTATTGCCATAGCAATAGTCAATGATAGTAAGGTTTTTCTCATCTTTTATCCTCCTTCGTTATTTTTCGATCTTTAATACTGAGTCTGAATACACTCGACCTTATGTGATATAAAGCACAAATCTTATCCCCATCTAACGATGAGGTTCTAGTGAATGCGGTAATATTCATAACTTTGTATTCCAAAATCTTAGTATCGACTGTCACGAAAACTATTATCTCCCAAATGAGTATCAAATAAAAAAATGAATTCACTATCATATCTCAGAGTGTGGTAATCAAGCCCAAAAGTGTATAATTATTATCATCACTATTGGTTTTAGCTTATTTCCTGCTTCCACTCCAAATCAAATGTATGTATGTATTTATGTATTATCACTTTATCTCGTATACAAAAGCTAAATAATAATCATTTATACTGTTCAAATAGGAAGAAAATCAGCCATATGATATCTTTATGCCGTGTATTTTTCAGCTAAACTTTGAAATATTTTTATGGGGAAAGTTGGAAAAGTAGTAAAATTCGATTCAGGTTTGTTAGAGGCGTTTTTCAAACTTATTTTCCAAAAACCAGGGCGTGAATCAGCAACATGTGACGCCAGAGGCAGACGAACTATTTTGTCCTGTGTCGGGTAATCAAAGCCCGAATCAGCTAAGTGTAGGTGGTTTGCCTTCTGTTACAACTGCGCGTTTGATTACACATTTGCTGGTGCCGTCCCAGCCCGGTAGTTCAAACATTATATTCTGCATCACTTTTTCCATCGAACGCCGTAATGCTCGGGCCCCGGTTCCATATTTTTGGGCTTCATCAATAATTGCATCCAGCGCACCCTCCTCTATGACCAGTTCAACCCCCTCGATCTCAAACATTTTGTGAAACTGTTTGACCAGGGCATTTCGTGGTTCCAGAAGGATTGAGTGCAATGCTTCGCGACTGAGTTCTTCCAGGGCAGCCACAACGGGTAAGCGACCTATTAACTCAGGGATAAGACCATACTGCAGCAGATCTTCAGGTTCAACGACCTGTAGAAGTTCAGCCCCCTTCAATTTGGATTCTTCCTCATCAAAAGTGGAAAAGCCCAGCAGGGTTTTCTTGCGACGACGCGCAATGATCTCTTCGATGCCTTCAAAAGCACCACCAACAATAAAGAGTATATTTTTTGTGTTGATGGATACCAGTGGTTGCTCAGGGTGTTTACGTCCACCCTTCGGTGGAACCTGGGCTATCGTGCCCTCCAGGATTTTCAAAAGGGCTTGCTGTACACCTTCACCAGACACATCTCGCGTGATGGAAGCGTTGGCAGTCCGACGGGAGATCTTATCAATCTCATCCACGTAAATAATTCCGGCCTGGGTAGCGTCCACATCATAATCTGCAGATTGTAACAGTCTGACGAGAATATTCTCAACATCTTCCCCAACATATCCCGCTTCAGTTAGAACGGTAGCATCCGCAATGGCAAATGGCACATCCAGAAAGGCCGCCAGTGCTCTGGCTAAAAGGGTCTTGCCCGTACCCGTCGGTCCCATGAGCAATATATTGCTTTTTTCTAATTCAACATCCTGGTGATCATCCTGAACCAGGATGCGCTTGTAATGATTGTATACCGCAACTGAAACTGCACGTTTCGCCTGTTCCTGTCCGATGACATAGGCGTCCAGGTGCGATTTAATCTCTGCTGGTTTTGGTATTTCATCCAGGTTCGAGAATAAATTGAAGCCTTTTTTGGTACTTGAACCCTCATCGTTAACGATCTGTTGAGCCTGGTCAACACACCGTCCACATATGTTGGCACCTGTTGGGCTGGCGATGAGCATCCCTGCTTCTTCCTGTGGTCTCCCACAGAATGAACAGGACTTTATCTGGTTTTTATTTGCCAAAAAATGCTATCCCCGTTTTTCAAGAATTTCATCAACGATGCCATAATCAACCGCTTCAGAGGCAGACATGAAATAGTTTCTGTCTGCATCCTTCTCAATTTGAGCAACGCGTTTTCCGCAAAACCTGGCTAACATCTTATTCAGCTTTTGTTTGGTCTTTTGTATCTCTTCAGCGGCAATAACAATATCCGACGCCTGACCCTCTGTTCCACCCAGTGGTTGATGAATCATTATTCTTGAATTTGGCAGGGTATATCGTTTGCCTCTGGCACCTGCGCCAAGTAGAAAGGCACCCATACTGGAAGCTTGTCCGACAACGATGGTAGATACATCAGGTTTAATAAAATTCATGGTATCCATAATTGCCATACCAGAAGTTATAATTCCACCTGGGGAGTTTATATATAAGTTTATATCTTTTTCACCGTCTTCAGCCTCAAGAAACAATAACTGAGCAACAACCAATGATGCGACATTGTCATCAATAGCAGTACTCAGAAAAATGATCCGTTCTTTAAGCAGACGGCTGTATATATCATAGGCTCGTTCAGAACGACCAGTTTGTTCTACGACCATTGGGACGAGTTGATTAGTGAGAGTGTGCATGGTAGCCTCCTATCTCTTTACTGGTGGCTTGCTTTACTTTAACTTTAGCAAAAGACTCAATGTGAGCAAAGATCTTCTTCTCAAGTATATCATCTTTGATCTGTGGTAGATACTGTTTATCGCGATAAAGTGCTTTCATCTTTTCTTTATCTCCAGGCATCTGTGCCACAAGTTCATCAAGTTTTAATTCTACATCTTCATCAGTAACTTCAATTTTTTCCGTGGCAATAAGTTTTTTGCGGATCAGATACCAGGATAATTCCCATATCGCTCGCTCACGGTTCTGGTCACGAACTTCCTCCTCGTTAACATCCGCTCCCCGTTCCTGTCTGACACGTTCAACCAGCTTATCCAGATAATCATCGATCATGACTTCAGGAACTTCCAGCTTGGTTTCCTCAACCAGCTTATTGGCGAGACTCTGATCCTGGGCTCTCAGTACATCATAATCAAGTTGTTTCTGGATATCTTCACGGGTGTTTTCTTTCAAAGCATCCAGTGTTTCAAATTTGGGATCCACCTGCTTGGCGAATTCATCATTCAGCTCGGGAAGGGTATGGGTCTCCACTGCCTTGATCTGTATCTTGATGTGCATTTCTTCACCATCTGTGGTTTGGGCCGGTATATCGAAGCTTACCTCATCACCCACTTTAGAACCGATCAATTTTTTAGCGACATCACCACCAAAGACACCATCCCCAATTTTGATGTATCTGTCGGTGACATGACTCCCTTCAATCGGTGTGCCATCTGCATCAAGATATTGGAGATCACCTTTCAGCAGGTCTCCATCAACGGCACCATCATCCTGGACTTCCACCTCGGCAAAACGCTCCTGGAGGTGTTCCAGCGCATGGGCAATATCTTCATCCGTGGCTGAATACTCCGTCTTGGTAATTTTAAAACCCGATTGGTAGTCGAACATCTTGAAATCCGGTTCGACCTGAAGCTTCAGTGCAAAATCAAGATCTTTTCCAATATCGAATTCCGACATGTCCTCGATGCTTCCCTGATCGATCGGTGATAATTCATTGTCAATGATCCCCTTGTAATACGCTGCCTGAACTGTATCATCTAAAATTTCTGCCAGGACGCTATGGCCGTAAGATTGCAGCATAATATTTCTGGGAATTTTCCCGGGTCTGAAGCCAGGACGTTTGACATCTTTATTTAATTTGGTCAATTTTTTCTCGAAACCGGGCTCCATTTCAGACCAGTCAACATGAACCTTCAATGTTCTTTCGTGAGCTTTCCCAACTTCAATCTTTATATCCACAAATCTCTCCCATTCAATCATTATTCACGCCAGAACTCATTTATTCTTTCTGGCAGCAATCCAAAATAGCGAGCCAAGATAGTTGGGAACATATGCAAGTGGAATGAAAATCCGCTTATCATCTTTTGCTGAGATTTCAGGCTTCAAATTGATCAACAGCGAAGAACAACAGTAGACTAGGATTCTCCGCTTGCTTCGAATATTTTTATCATCTCATGATGAATACAAATAAAGATCTTGGTTCAATAAAGATCCTGGGTCTTATGACTGGGACGTCTGCAGATGGACTGGATGTGTGCCTGGTAGAATTTTCCCACCGGGAGCAGAAGCCGAAATACAAAGTTCTTTCGAGTCATGAAATCCCCTACCCTGAGATCTTTAAACGAGCATTTAGAAATCCCCTGGCGCTGACAGAAGATGAAATCTCAGATCTGGATATTCAACTTGGCAAATGGTTTGCATCAGAAATTGAAAAGCTTGGTCTCCAGTTTGATATCATTGCCAGCCATGGTCAGACCATCAGACATGAACCCCCTCACTTTTCTCGGCAAATTGGAAATCCAGAATTTATGGCTAAACGATTTCAAAGTCCCATAGTTTATGATTTCCGAATTGCTGATATTGAGCAAGGTGGTCAGGGTGCTCCCCTCATCCCTGTTGTGGATCAGTACCTGCTCCAGGAAGCCAACAAAGATATAGTTGCCTTAAATATTGGAGGCATTGCAAATCTAAGCATTGTGCCAGCCTTACATAATCCCGAGCCTCTGCTTGCCTGGGATACGGGACCAGGAAATACACTAATAGATAAAGCTACCAGATTATACACACACGACCAATTGACATATGACAGCAATGGCAAGTTTGCAGCGCAAGGTAGATTAAATTTAAAACTTCTGAATTATTTACGCACCCATGAGTTTTATTCTAAAGACCCACCAAGGTCAGCTGGACAAGAACAATTCGGGAATCAATATTTTCAAAGGATCATTAATAAGTTTTATCCAAAGTCCGATCAGGATTTCAAGGATCTCATCCATACAGTCACAGTTTTAACTGCAAAAACTATTGCATCAAATGTTCTCACATTAAAACCTGCGTATTCACCTGAGGTAATATATGTCAGTGGAGGTGGCGCTTTAAATCAAACGCTGATGTTGATGCTTCGCAGTGAACTCCCCGACATGGAAGTTGCGCCATTGGAGCTTCAGGGGATAAATGAAAGCAATAAAGAGGCTTTTGGATTTGCCTATCTGGGCTATCTACATTTGAACGATATGCCTGGAAATATTCCCAGTGTAACTGGCGCAAGGAAGGCTGTCACACTGGGAAAAACATTCAGGTCTTAAACAGTTTCCCCAGCACGAGGTGCTTCTTCCAGGTATAGATCTGAGAGTTGTTTTGTGAGATAATCAAAGGCATCATCAACACTATCAGTTTTGTAACACAGATCCAGATCAGATTGGCTGATGGTTCCAAAATCTGCTAACGCTTGCAGATCGATCATCCTGTCCCAGAATTCATTTCCAAACAACAGCACAGGCATTTGTTTGCTGGTTTTCTTTGTCTGGATCAAGGTCAGGGTTTCAAACAATTCATCAAAAGTCCCAAACCCTCCCGGGAAGGCAATAAGCGCCTTGGCCAGATAAACAAACCAATATTTACGCATAAAGAAATAGTGAAATTCCATTTCTAGTTCTCGACTGATATATGGATTACCTGATTGCTCGAAGGGGAGTGAAATATTTAAACCGACTGAAAGCCCTTTAGCCTCTGCCGCTCCTCTATTCGCCGCTTCCATAATTCCAGGCCCTCCCCCGGTTGCTACGATAAATCTACGTCGTCCCTGTTTTAATTTCTTGGACCAGTTGGTCATTTTGTAGGCCAGTTCTCTGGCATCTTCATAATAGCGCGACATCTTGAGATCGCGCTCCAGCTGCTCCAGTTTGGCAACATCGCTTCCAGCTGCCTTGGCTTTTTCAATCTCTTGTGCAACTATGTGCTTTCGCTGGGTGCGCGCTGATATTCAT
>CAZVSF010000074.1:11606-13211 GCA_964630195.1 uncultured Lentisphaeria bacterium | reverse complement strand
CGAGCGTGCGGAGTGATAGGCTACGGAGAGCAGAAACTTCTCCTGCCTGGCCAGGTCAGCTATCGCTCTGGTTTCGGATTCGGAAAAGGCGGAAGCACCCCGATAATAATCGTAGTCATCCACACCATAGGCATCCCCAAAGATCCAGTTAAAATCATAATTTCTGTTAAAATCAACACCATCGATGTCGAAGCCAATACCCGGGACATAGTCGAACATGCCGTTTCCATTCGTATCTGTTTTGTTTTTCCGGTAAGTGACATCCAACCCATCATGGACCACCCTCAACCCTTCAGGGTTGTAGGTGGGGACGACCCATATCTCCAGATTCTGTAGAATTGATGCAACATGCGAGTTCATGGCATCGAAGCCATGAAGGAGACTATCTACAAGACCCATGGTGATCTCAACGCCCAGAATTTCTTCTGCATGACATTGACCAAGGAAAAGCAAGGCTGGTTCGTCTTCATCAATGGTTGGGTTATCCGACAGCTTGATGGCGTAGATGGGTAGATCTTCATTATTGGAGCGGCCAATTTCCCGTACATCCAGAATGGCAGTATAGGCTGAAATTTCCTGAACTGAGTCCATGTAGGCAACAATGTCTTCATAGGTATGGTAACGGGGATTGATCACTGAGTCTCTCAGGGGAGATTGTGAAGACAACATGACGCCAGAGAATAACAGGCCAAGGGTCAGTAATATTCTAAGGGGCTGTGGCATAGTATTTTACCGATAGATCAGCGCTTATTTGATAAACATTATCTTCTGAGAATGGGTTTGGGTCTCGGAATGGAGTGAAACCACATAAACCCCACTGCTTAAATTCTGCCCAAAATTGTCCTGTCCATGCCAGGTAAAATGACTGGAGGTCTGATGTCCCAATGATCTATGGAATATCTCGCGCCCCTTTAAATCATAGATGGTGAGATCCAGATCAGATCCACGTGCATTCTGAACAGGAATGGTAACAGCACCATTGAATGGATTGGGATAAGCTGATCCAACCTTGAACGTTTCGGCAACAACTGGTCTATCAATAGCAACAGGCATCTGGCCGCTATATTTCTGGCAATAAATATTGGTCAACTCCGTCTTCCCTGATGAACGCATGTCCAGCCAGACGATCATATAGCTCAGTGAGTCCGGGTTGCTGTCGGCAAAAGGAACGATCTGCGGCTGCATTTGATTCAGAACCGCCGTAGAAAGTGGCACTCCCTCAGCTGCATGTCCGCGGCTGGAGGGCTGTGAATCATAGAAGTAGAGGTCGGAGTGAATCTCGTTTCTGACATCTTCCCAGGCTACGATGTACCGGGATCCATTGATGGCACGGAGGGCGGGTGTCTTATTTTCCGTTGGCAGGGTCGTGATCTGTTCAGCGGCTGTATCCGTTGTGAGGTTCTTCACATAAATATCATGTTGAAAACCATCATAGTCCTGCCAGGCAGCATAGAGCACTGAGCTCCCATCATCTGCAAAGGACAAAGCGAGATTGGTTTGATCACCGATCTGATCACTGATCAATTGTTCGGCTCCCAGATTCCCATCCGTATCCAGGGTGACGGCATACAGATCAAGACTACTGACGTCAATGTTTCGGAAGTC
>CAZVSF010000074.1:0-11506 GCA_964630195.1 uncultured Lentisphaeria bacterium | reverse complement strand
CAGTAGACCCTGGAAAAAGATATCCTCTGTCCAAAAATAATAGAGGTAGTCATCGGCACTGGTCACCATCCTGGGGCTGAATTGACCAAGAATTGCGCTTGGATTTACCTGGAGACCATCAGAAGGCCAGGTCGGTTCAAGATCATCACCCACATGCTGGGCAAACAGGATCTCTGTCCCGGTTGAAATGTTGGTATAGCTGAGATAAGCGCCGCCCTGATTATCGGGAGTCACAAGTGGATTTAGTTGCTGCTCATTGCCAGAAAGCCCTTTCCCATCCATGGTGTACTGGATGCCGGCTGACTGATCCATGACCTGAGCCATGGCCACTGACCCTGTTCCGGACCAGCGATTATCCTCCCAGGAAATGAGAACATCATTGTCATCCCAGGGAAGAATCTGGAAATTTCGGGCATCTCCATCGATACCAAAAAAGAATTCAGAACCATTGACTTCCCAGGATTGGGTGCCATTCAGATCCACGTGTTGAGCTGCAAGACCAATACTACCGGTTGAGGAATTTCCCCAGACAACAAGTGCCCCGTCATTGCCATCGCTACGAACAAGACCTCCATTTTGATATTTCAATCCAGAGGTTAAAGCCAATCCATCCATCTCAAAACCCATACTGCCATCTGCGCCAACATATTGCAGATAAATATCTGATTGTGGATAACCGCCATTGCGTTCATCCAGCCAGGTAACATAGACACCGCCGGCATCCCCCATGGTAAATCTGGGCTGGAGCTGTTTAAGATCAGCTGTTACCACAGGAATACCGCCATCGGTCCAAACCGGTGACCCTGATAGATCCAGACTCTGCATATATATATCGGGATCCAGAGAATTGTTGCGGAAATCCTGCCAGACATAAAAAATGCGGTCCACACCATTCGATTTTACGCGGCTGGCACTCTGTTCAGAGGCCAGATTGGTCAGGGGTATCCCATCGGTTGTCCAGACAGCATTTCCATTGACATCCAGAAGCTGGCTAAAGATATCCATTTTATTATTATTGCGATCGTCCCGCCAGGAAACAGCAACCCTGTCACCATCTGCCGGTGCAACTTTGGGATACACCTGATCTGAAGCATTGCCACAGACCACAATACCATTTTCACCCCAGAGTCCTGCAAAATTTACATCAAGTCGCTGACCATAAATATCCGGGTCGTTGGTATCCCTGGTATCACGCCAGACGACTACCGCATCGCTGCCACTGGTTTCAATACTATGATTGGTTTGGGTTCCGGAAGCACTTACCACAGGAATACCATTTGTACCACCGGATGCAAGCGGACCTGAGAGGGTCAGAACCGTACCAAAAATATCACCTGATTCCGAAAGAGAACCATCATCCCAGATGACATAGGCCACACCCGTGGCACCCCGAGCCATGTTGGCTGTTTGCTGAGACCCGCTGTTTACAGCCACCGGTACACCTGCTGGATTCCAGGATAGGTCACCATCAGCATTAAGATGCTGGACATAGACATCGCCATATTCATCAGCACGATAATCGATCCAGGCCAGGAACGCCCCGCCTGCTCCGTCTGAGACAAGGACTGGGTCTTCCTGGCGCCCATCAGCAACAGTTGCACGTACGCCCGTGTCTCCCCATAGCGTAGCGCCTGTTGTATCAATTTTCTGGACATAGATATCCCGATCACCTGTGCGGGTGTCAGACCAGGCAAATATCATTTCCCCAGCTGCGCCAACATCTCCAGTACGCTGCCACTCAATATGGACCCCCTGTCGAACCGGCACGCCGTTTTCAATCCATTCAAATTCGCCTGTTGCAAAAATGCTCCCAGCCAGCAGAAGCAGTAAAAGATATCTCATTGTATTCTAACCCTTTTTGTCCATCGATAGCTCGAAACCTACTCCGAAGCTATCAATTTGAGTTTGCTATTAATATTTGTTCAAGCAGCATAATGACATCTATGACATTTACCTCGCCATCAGAAGACAAATCTGCTGCATCAAATTGACTCTGATTCATTTCCTCGATAAAGAGGATATAATCCACCAGGTCCACAGCATCCCGCACATTCACCAGGTAATCCTGATTGACGTCGCCGACGGGGTGTTCACCATGAACCACATCCAGACCGATCACCACATCGGTCTCACGATAATTTCCTGCGCTGGTAAAAAGTGTCAGAGGCATATCATAGTGTCCAGCATCCAGATTAAGTGATTGAATATTTACAACAAATGCACCTGTCTCGCCTGGCTCCAAACGACCTGACCAACCTGTGGCAGTAAACCAGGGAACGGGTGGTTGGATTGATATGGCAGTTTCCGCTTCAAATGTTGATTCATCATTGTACCGGATCAAAAGACCGGAGTTGCGATTAGCACTTTGCATACCGATGGTCGAACTATTGGTAACCCCGTCGATTCTATCATACTGGAATAGTATTTTTCCATATGAATCCAGGACCACCTGAAAAGTGTATAGGTCACTGGTCCCATATTTTGGAAAGTCTTTCCAGGTCATGATACATTCATCAAAACCATTGGTCCAGAAATAGAGGGAACCCTGTGGACCATCATCATTATTAAGATCATCCCACCAGGGAGCGACAAGTGCGGAAGGGGCAGACATGGTTGGTAAATATGTATTTAACCACGGTGCATAATTGCCCATGAAAGAAAGAGACCCGTTGCTACTCAGGAATACCTGGTAAAATACCTCATCATAGAAGGGGAATTCAAAACCAATATCGAGGGGTCCCACACTGCTGTCATCCTGATCACCGAGATGCACGAGGAAATTATCTTGTGTTTCAATATCTATCCAGGAGTATACCGGACCGCCATTATCATCACTACTCTTCCAGAAATAACCATAGGCATCCCTCCCCTCCCGGGTGAATGAGGTATGAGTTGGCTCGTCTGGTGAGCTTTTAGTGGCGTTCGTCTCAGGCATGGGTGGGGCCGGTGGTAAGAGATCCAGACTAGAATTGACATTAATATTATACGCCAGAGGAGATTCACCCACATTACTGATCAGGATGGAGTCCTGGTCACTGGTCCAGGGATTCTGGACAAAGTTCAAGCTGGTGCCACTGAGTTCGGCTACAGCATCAGGTAATCTATCGCCTCGATCTGTCGTAAAGAGCAAAGCACTCCCATTGCGTAAATTACCAATGCTGTAATCATCATAATTATTATAGGAGGCCAGAATACCCGTGGAGTAGTCAGGCGATTCGATACCCACTGTGGAGAAATTCGCTTCTACATCGACATTTTCATAATTCTTGTATTGAAATTTAATATCATTGTTGCCACTCATGGTTGGATAGTCTTCTGTGTTATAAATGACAATTTGAAAACTCAGATTATTATCCATCCGTAAATTTGACATCCGGCTCCACTCGATGACAAAAGCCTCCCCTGCAGCAACATTTTTATAACTGACCGAACCGGGATTGGTTTTCAGGTCATCCCAGAAGGGTGCCAGCATGGCAAACGGCCCAATCGGTGAAGGAATGATGCGATTGTGAAAATTGACAACAGTCTGTGTGCCCAATGCCGCCCACCCATTGGTACAAACAGTTATGGTATTGTAGGTCTCCCCATAATAGGTCACGGGAAAGGGTAGATTAAGTGTTTGAGAAGCATCACCTTCTTCATACTGATCGCTCAGTGGGAGTGTCGTTCCAAAGCCACCCATGGCAGGACTGATCTCAATCCAATCATATATCGGTGCCTTGGTATAAGCCAGATCCCAATTATCAAACATGCGATAGCCATAAGCATCCGCCTGGGAAGGTCCATAGCGATTCAGTGGCCCCACCGTCAGCTCATATTCAAGCGTGTCGGTTCTATTGTCTTGAGCACATTCAAATTGAAGGGTAAGTCGTTCGGCTGGAAAGACCTGATCGCTAAAGAGCATTGAAAAATTGCTCACTGGAGAAGCTTCGCCATCAATGGCAATTTCCGGGCAAAGCATTGAATTGTTTCCAAAACTGACCAGATCATGTTCCAGGGGGGTGATGGTTATGGGACTTGATATCATCCCACCTTGATTGCTCATCACAAGGGATACAAGTGCTGAATCTCCAGAATCCAATATACCATTTACCAGGGTCAGGTCCTGGATGCTCAACAGTGGCGCCTGTACGGTTAAATATTTGGTCCATGATAGGTTGCTTTCACCCGCCACAACATCCACAGTTACAGTCACTTGCTGACCATGACTCAGTTGACTACCTGTAGATATTTCCACAGGATCCAGATCAAATATGCTCTCTGCTGGCAGGGTGGGCACCGTAATGGATTCACTTAAAATGATGCCTGGAGTCTCTGTGGAGAAGCTTATCTGGACGTTACTTAATTCTGCACCCGAGTTGTCCAGACTCAAGGACATGGTGGTGACTTCTCCCGCGAAAAGCTGGCCATCCTCGGTGGTGGTCCAATTGTTCAGAGATAGTTGCTGGTCTGATTCTGTGATAGACAGGGTTGCCAGATAAGGGTAAAGATTCTGGCCTGTTACCGTAAGCTCTACTTCACCGGCAGCTGATGCTTCAAATGGCAGGTTTATATAGCCATCATGACCCGTATACCCTCCCACAGCATTTTCGGCATTGTATAATGCGACATATGCGCCGGAAACAGGCGTACCCAGTGTATCGGTCACCTGGACCAGGGTTGCATTGTCACCCGTACTAACAGTTGCATCATGATTTACCATCAGGGGCTCGGGTTTGGCAGTCCAGAGCTGCATGCCTGGATCACCCAGTAAATTATAGATATGATGATAGAATTCAGGGGTTTGATCAAAGGGAAAGAAGGTGTTCTGATGATAATTTCGCCAGAGCTCAAATTTGCCGTTCCACAAAGCCTGACCCAGTGTGGTGATGCCCTTGTCAAATATGCCTGAATATATCCCCACATCTATGACATTGTTAAACTGGGTGTGCGTATGTAATTCGCTGGGTCCAAAAAAGGCAACTGCGCCTTTGGGAACTGCAAAAGTCCCGATACGGGTCCATAATTCACCAAAACAGGGATCATTCTCGTTGGCCGCAAAATTACCGCCACCACAGACCACTGAGGTGATCACCGGTGTCTTGGCCCCATTTCGAATGAGATTATATATATCGGTGTTGGTAAAATCTGGACCATACCAACCGTTATACATTCCAAAACCACGATAATTCACAAAACCAACACCTTCATTTATGGCAAGTGCTATGATGGCGGCGGTCCCATGTTGTGGATGGTAGGCCGTATAGACTTCATCAAAGCCTTTTTCGGTAAGTTTATCAGCCACCCATTCCTTGGTAGCCTGGGCGGAAGCCGCCCCCCAGGTTGTAGAAATCATGAGGGCCCTTTCAAACCAGGCGTCATCGCCCATAAAAGGACTGCTTTCGTAGGCTACTATTTTGGCTGTAAAGGATACCAGCTCTGAGATCGTGTCGACGGATAATCGGCCAACCATAAGCTCCGGGAATGAATCACCGCCCTCAAGCAGGGCATAGGGGTGATCGGTAACCAGATTTTCACCCTGTGGGTTTTGAATATAATGTCCGGGAATCCCCTGATCCTCATCCCCTACAATCACCAGATAATCCGGGCGAACCTCCCAGGTGTCCCAGGCATTCTGAATATAGGTCTTAATGGCACTGGCCGTTGAACCTGTGGTGACCGTCCCAACAATGGTGACTTTGTAGCCCATGCGCAATTTCCAATCGGCAAAATACTGGATGTAATCCTGAAACATGGGTGGAGTAATGATCAGATAGTGTCCCCTGCTGGCAAATTGTTCTTCCGGGAGGACAACTGATCTGATCCCGCCATCTTCACTGACCAGGGATGTCTCACCAAGTTCAATACCCTGAATGTTAAACTGGATCGAGGTGGGTATTTCAGGGGTATGACTGGCTTGATTCAAACGGACCGGACGCAGGGTGATGGGCAGGTAGAGTTGGCCGTCAATGAGGACTGATTCACCTGCCTGTATTTGAGGCGCATTGGATCGGAATGCTTGATTCCAGTCATAATCCATGGCTTCAACTGGCTGCATATCTGAATCCAGATGACCTGGGGGTGTGGCTTTCAGTGAAATTTGATCCAGAGCATAGTCATTGCGTATGACATCGGAAACGACTGGTGAACCCTCCTGATTCAGTGGAACCAGCACGTTGAGCAGGGGTAAAGCTGCATCACCTGGACCTCCAGCCACGCCATAACCAAAATTATGGAAGGCATCCGGTTGTTCCAGAATGGTCCGCCATTGGGCTTCACTGATGTGCTGAAAATCGAGATTTACCTGGGCACCACCGGAAATTGGGGTGAGCTGCATGATGGGTCGCAATAAATCAGCAGCTCCCAAAGAATTGAGAGCCAGTAGAAGGGTGAGTATGGTTAAAAGAGTCCTGGGCATTATTTACCTGCTTTCGATATGATAGCGTTTAACCCCCTCACGTGTAGCAGCATAAATAATATCACCAGCTACATCTGTGCGATAGGTGTAACCGGCATCAATGGGCTGGTCCACCTTTGGATTTTCCGGGTCACTCAAATCCACCAGGAAGATCCCATTTTCCCCGCAACTCAATACGGCAATATCTTGCCAGATACTTATTTGTTTCACCCAACCATCGACCTCCACATCTGCCACATGGGTCAAACTGCTATCCCCTGCCCCCAGAGAAAATATTCCCATTCCTGCCCAGTTATTTGCCGAAAGCAGATAATCATTATAAAATTTTACTTCAAGTGCTTCACCCGGTGTATCAATGATACCCAGCGTATCCAATTCCACACCATCCAGGCGATACAATCCAACGCCGAGTTCATCATGGGAAATCGCCATCAGCGTATCTCGCAGATCCAGACCCAGGTTTATTCCTCCTGTGGATGTGCCCACATTGCTCAATTCCCAATAATAATACGAACCACTATACAGAAAGTCAGGCGCTCTGAAGTGGCGATTGAAATAATACTGTTTTAATCCATCATTTGATGTCCGGTCGATGACATATAGGGCAACTAAACTGTCATTCATTTTTCTTACGGCAAAATCTTCATTGCTTCCCGAACCAAAAAGACCGGATTCTGAGGTCGAGATCCAGACATCATGGTAGATATATACGGAATCAAAGGCCGCATAATCCGGGGAAAGTTTTTTATAGAAGCCCTGGGCACGATCAAAGGTGAACATGAGACGGGTATCCGGTTCAACAATACTGCGGAGCGCTGGATTCCCACTAAATTTGTACTCAAAAGTTTTGGCAACTGTACCATCCGGTTGTTCCTGCCAGATCTGATTGCCGCTCTGGGAGGCGGCCACAAAGATATTTCCATCCAGCACATAGACATCACGCGCATAGGCTCCAGTCTCCAGAACATCCATGAGATAAACGCTACTGGCATAATCGTCGACAATGGCATCAGGTTTCAGGCAGGATACCAGGAGAAGGGTCAGGATGAACAGGGCTGTTGATTGAAATATTCTTTTCATGGACGTAACGTAACTCACAGTTTGTATAAATTAAAAGTACATGTCTATAACGGATTTAAAACCGAACTGGATTCCAAACCAGTAGCGTTGAAAGGATTTCAGGTCTCGAACCGAAGGGTCAATAGAATCCACCAGCCGCTCACGGTAGCCAAAATACGGTTCCAGAGAAAAATCACTTTCCAGATGCGGGAATAAGGACAGGTCGAGGCGATATTCTTCCTGATAACGACCGGCATGGAGCTGGTCATCATACTGTTCACTGCGATAAGCTCTTTGCTCATAGCGGGTGGCGATGCGGATGCGATGTTTTCCAGGAAGTCGCAATGTCAAAGAGGGGCGGATATTCAAATACCTATAGGAACGATCTTTGTCATCATAATTATTGTCATTTTCGGCGATCCCATATTGAAACACCGTCCTGAAATCGAAAGTGCTGAACTGACCTATGTTGATTTTGAGATCAGCTTCCATCATGCTCAGATCATAATGTGAAAAGGGTGCCTGATAGATCTCACTGCGATGAGCCAAACCATATTCAATGGTGTTTTTTCTGGTGATCCGTTGCTCAAATCCCAGGGAGAGTCGGTCTGTTCCAAACTTGCATACCTCCCGGGTGGTCTCCAGGGTACGATTATCCTGGAGGCGGTAGTTTCTTAAATAATATTCCGGTAGAATCCAGTAGCCAACATCCAGATATCTGTACTTACCAAGTGATTGTTTAATTCTCACAGAATAGGTTTGATAATGTCGTTGCGGTATATCATGGTAGTAATGGTGATTTAAATTCGCATAAAATCTGGTCTTGCGTCCACCATACAGACGGGGGGAATAATTCATTTTAGCTGAAAATGTTAAAACATTACTGGAAGAATAATCAATACCATTCAAGTATTCGACATCCCTGGTAGCCTTTTCAATCTCAAGATCGGAAAGATTGAGGGGATTACTCTGAAAACTGGGCTCAATACCCAGTTCATAGAATATGGGAGCGGCCAATCTCTGGACCAAGCTCTGCGCAAAGATCTGCCCAGTTAAAAATGCTATAAAGAGAATAGTCCGCACTATTGTCCCATGACCTGATTGAGTTTTACAAAGACCTGTCGTTTATCATCCATAAGCTTCAGTTTTATTTCATGCATGCCCTTGCCCAGCTTTATATCACAACTGCGCCAGCTTCCCGGTACAATACGGTCATTTCCATCAACGGTAGTAACTTCAGAGCGATCGGTTAAGAAATAATAGGTGCCCACAACTTTGCCATTATCCAGGATTTGAATTCTGTAGTCTTCTTCGCGACCCATTTGGGGAGTAAATCCAAGACGACTGGTTATTTCCAGGTTTACGGGTCCGTCCAGGGTCACAAAAAGCGGATGTTCCTTTTCCAGGGCATAATAACTCAGTCTTTTTCCATTTGAGATCAGCTTCACCGGAGATTCTGCCGACATGGCATCGACCCGTTTCTTTTTGCCCCGGGGAGCCTGCTGGTCTTCCAGCACGCGCAGGACAATGCGTTCGCCACGCTTTTTGGGTCGAATGGTGACCTGATTTACTCCGGCTGGCACATTGATGTAATCTCTGGCTGATTTACTGAAGTAGTGATTCGGGTGTTGGGGTGAGGTCACGCCCTTGCTGTATTTTTGCTGATGGTTCACCTGAAGGGGTTGATTCCCATTGAGCTGAATTTCAAACCCAAATGATTTTGACTTGCTTTGCTTGCTGCTCAGAACTGCCCGGCTATAAACTTTGATACGCTGGGGACCCTTCACCTTGTATACAAGGGCGTCATCATCAAGGGTATAATAGGAGCTTCGATTCCCGGAAACGATGAGAATATCTCGATGTTTTTTGGCATCCTGCGGTTTGATGATACCAGCAAAAGCGCTGCTCAGGATCAGACAGAGAATAATTAGATTTTTATACATAGGAGTCCGGTTCGTATTGTTCCAAATGGATTTTGATTTTGCGTTTGCTGTGAAGACCGACAGAGACAACCATGGCCATTAGTAGTATCAAGGCCAGAGCAGTGGTCCAGGGATTATATATTTTACTGCTATAAAAAGATCCTACACCTATTTCGGGAGTAGGTGTTGCCGCGTAAGGATATTCAAACTCGGCAAACATGGAACGAATATTCAAGACATGGATAACTGGAACCCCTTCACGACCAAATTCTGCCATGACACCACCATTTCGCATGGATTCAAATTGCATGCGCTCGGTGAGCCCGGGAGGAATCAATCTGGCATAGGCTGCATCGCCAAGCACGGCGGCACCTCCCCCTACATTGATAAAAGCATCATACGATTCAATTGGACGGGTAGCATTGAAGATATCCACGCGTCGTTGTACCGCATCTTTCAGATCAATGCTGTTGACAAACTCAATCTGATTTCTGCTGATTGCTTCCTGAATGAGTTCTCTACCTCTGGGGCTTAAACGGCGGCCGATATCTGAGCCACCTCCCATACTTGCTGCTCTCGATCTGAACGATATGACATTGGCATCAAAAAGGATCTGCTCCATATCCAGCCATGTAAAATCTTCGTTATTGGCGCCCCATTGTGACGCACCTACTGAAGCCACGATCTCTGGCGTAATGCCCATTTCTTCCAGGGCGCATACTACGGCCATATTTCCACCAGGCATGGAACCAGTCAGGGTAACAGCCACAGTATCTCCCCGGGTCACACCTGCCCGTGTCAGATAATCGACGATCATGGCAGCGACATTGGGATCCAGAACGGATATTTTGGAATTCAGATCCCCTTCATCCGTGGTGATATAGGTGAATTGACGACCAATCAGACCCGTTTCATTGGGATCATTGATATCGTCCATGAACACTGCACCTTCCCCGCGACTATCTTTGAGGACTTGCATGGCCAGAGCCATACGCTGGGCAGCCTTGATCTTTATTTCGTAGGCTGGTTGTTGCTTGTTCAAAGTGATTGAGCTGGCTCCATAAAAGACAAGAAGGGAGAAGACCGCCATGGCGATCAACACCTCGACACGCTGGATAGCTGGCCTAAACATGGATCACTCCTCCGCTGATCAACATGACTGCCAATTGTACGATGCAGGCGATAATGAGAATAACGCTCATGGTTCTGACCACACCTTGACGATCCATCCAGGATGCGATCAGACCGGGAATGATATAACCAATGGTATAAAAATCATAGCCCATGGTCTGAAAGCCGCTGGCCAGATAATTTCTGGAGATGTATCCCGCAAAGAATCCGAGGAGAAGAGAAAGCACGAGACGACGTTTGCCGTAAATCAGGAGCACTTTCGATAAACCCTGAACAACAAGAAAAACAAAGATAGAAATTGTAAAGGTGGCCAGAATTCGCATGGGATCATGCAAATACATGGCAATATATCCAGGGACAATAATGCCACCGGCGGTAACCCCCAGCCATTCTGCCAGCCAGAGACTTAATATGATGCCCAATCCGATGGCGATTTCAATCATAAAGATCTCTTGGCTTTTTGTTAACCGCAAAGGGCGCGGAGGGCCCAAAGGAAAGTGATTTGAAAATCGGTGAGGATTTTTTCACATTCGGCCTGTATGCTCCAGGGTAAGTTAGGTAGATATTTCTGCTGAACATCACGTATGAACCCGATATTTTCTCAACTCATCGAGAATTTGAAAACCGCTACCAACTATGTTACCAATCCCAAAGATCAGGGTGTTGCCCTGCTGAGAAAGTAATTTTTGGGCAAAGATCGCGGCACTTTCGTTTTCTGAAAACTGCTGCACTTTCCCGGGCATTCTGGAAAAATAGGGTTTTTTGAGACGTTCCAGATTGTCTCCGCGAACAAACAGCGAATCCGGTTTTATTTCTTTCAGGATAAGTTCCAGCAGTTGCGAGGTTCGATTTAAACGATCTGAGCGTGTGTTTAAAAAGGCACAGGTATGGGCATGCTCAAGACTTGGATGTGATTTGATCATGTTCCAGATGGTCTTAGTCGATTGGGGGTCGTTGGCGGCAAAAGCATTGACCAGTGAGAAGTGGCGGTCTTCCA
>CAZVSF010000073.1:0-13356 GCA_964630195.1 uncultured Lentisphaeria bacterium | reverse complement strand
AGATATCGACAATTAGACCTGATTTTTAACTGATATAGCGGGGGAACTTCTGGTGAGTCCGGTTCACTAGGGACTAAATATTAATTCGACGTGGTTGCGCGTCTCGACGAAGACTTCCTCCACACTCTCGGTGCCCAGTGCATCCGCAATACCCCCTAATCCAAAGGGAATGTAGCCTGGATCGGAGTATACCTTATACTGAACCAGAACCTGGTTTTCTGATTCTTCAATAATGAGCCAATAGCCCTGGGTATCCCCGATCGTTTTCGAGGGCTCAAGACCAGGCCATTTCACCATGGTCCATTCAATTTTCCAGACAAGGGAATCCGGTTGTTCCAGCCAGATATCCAATCGGTATTTTTTACTGATACCCAGAATGGGAGTCAGCGAATAATTCAAGGTCGACCGCTGCTGGGTCTCAGCAATGATCTCTATTGATGCGACTGCCGACATAAACTCGGGGTAGCTTTCATAATCCATTAAAACTTGAACCAGCTCGGGTCCGGAGACCTGCATGCGTCCAATGGCTTCGATGGTCTGGCCCTTTTCCTGGTCTGTGTTGACTTCCCGCAAAAGCACATCACCTGATTCGATATGCTGTTTTTCTGCGGCATTGAGCATGGGACGAAAAGCTGACTTCTGTGCGAAAACCACAGACAGCAAACCTAGAAGCATTAGTACGGGAAATATGTTTTTCATACCTGCTCCTGGCCTATCCACTGGTCATTCTGGCGAAAACCGGAAAATGATCAGAGGGGAAATAGGTCGTGATTTGAGCGAAACTCATTGATATGAGCCCGGAGTGGATGAGGGTGGAAATGATGGCCTGGCGCTTCATTCTACTACCAGCAAGTGATCCCCTGCCTCCAGAGCATAGCTCCTCTCCCCCGAACCCAGATCGACCACAAGTTCAAAGGCTTGTTCGCAATAGATGGTGAGATGGGCTGGATCGTCGACTGAGGCACGGGCTTCACAGAGGACGGATACCTGGTTGGCGCCCAGTTTGAGCTGTTCCACACCATGGCGATCCAGGCGACGAATCTTCCAGAGCAGTTTATGATCAAAACCATGGGGGCGGAGACCCATGACATTCTCCAGGAGAAGTTGGATGGGTCCACAGCCTGTCCACCCCACAAAATCCGCTTTGGCAGGTTCTCCAGGTTGAAAATATTCAGGAGCATAGTTCTCGTATACGGTGCCGCTGTCCTGAAACACGGTATACATGCCAGACAGATAGTTTTCCGTGGCTCGGGCCGCCAGTTCTTCATAGCCATTCTGCTCCAAACCCTTGATAACCATGACATTGGTGGGTGCCCAGACGCTTCCCAGCCAGTAACCCCCTTCAGGAACATATTCTGCTTCATCGGCAGCCAGGGTGGGAAAAAGCATGGGACGCCAGAATTCTCCTTCATCTGTCAGGTGGTCAACCAGTCTGGCAGCCTGTTCTGAAGAGGCTACTCCTGCCAGGAGTGGCCAGAACCCGCCGATGGTCTTTTTTTTGAATTGTTCCCCGTTGGCCAAAACATCATAGTAGAAGCCGTCCTCACTATTCCAGCACCATCGATTGATCCGGTCACTGATTTCCGAGGCCCGTGTTCTAAAAAAGACTGCCTTTTCGTTTGCCTGGATTTCATCACAGATGATGGCAAGATTGTTATACATAATCACCATCTGGGCTGACATTTCCACCCACCCAGCTCCCTTTTCAGCTGGTCGCGGTGTATTGTCCATGCCGCTACCCAGGGGGGTATTCCAATATAGTTTGTGGGGTGAAACTTTTGAGAGGCGTCCATTGGACTCCCAGTCCTCTGCCGCAGGGTCCCCATCCCGATCGAGCCATTCAGCATATTTTTCCAGAGCAGGCAGCACCTGGCGTAAGCGATGCCTGTCCCCGGTAATTCGGTACGATTCAACTTCCGCCCAGGCAAACAGGGGTGGATTAATTGTATTCTTCCAGCCCGTGGGTGAGAAGAGGCCACCATCAAAATCAAAATGGATCATAGCTCCATCAGACTCCCTGAATTCTCTTCCGATATAGCCGCTTTCACGCTGGAGCGCATAAAAATTGTCCAACGATTCAATGGCGGGAAAGACATCATGACCATAACGGGCAAACATGATCATGAAGATGGTATCCCACTGGAAAATGTTTTCACTAAAAGCTTCATCGATCCAGTTGGAAACCAGAGGGGAACCCGCTGGTGGACGTTTAAATCCCTGGAAAGCAATTTCCCAGCATCTCCAATACATGTCCACCCAACCAGGATTACCATCAAGAATGGGTTGCGGAAGTCGATTTTTATGCGTTTGAAAATCTGGAATAGCTTCTGCGGTATAGGTTTTCTTCGAAAAGTACTGTCCTTGTTGTGTCTGGCTGGCACAAGCAATGAGACAGAGACAAAGCAGTGTCGCTATAAAAAATCTTTGAGCATTAATCAGATTCATGTGCTGGTCCAGCTGCTAAAAAATAGCCTCTAAAAGTTCTCTTGTGAATACTGTCTGTCATCCCTGGTTCTTTATAGATCCAGGACAACCAATACAGGCATATGATCTGATGGGAAATAGCCATCAAAAGTGTCTGATAAGGTAGCATGCTTGATAATATCGATTTGCTTACTCACAAAAATATAATCAATGGGTGGTTCAGTGGTTTTCAAGTTTTCCAGGTCAAATTTATTCATGGTTCTACCAGGACCATGGTGGGGCATCTGAGACTTGGTTTTGGCGTCAGCGAGGAGGTTTGATCCAGTGAGAATTCTATAGGGTTCGGAATCTGGATGCGAATTGAAATCCCCAGTGACAATCACTGCTTCGTTTCCAGCGATAGCTCGAATTTTACTTAATAGAAGCTTGGCACTTTCCTGGCGAGCTGTCTCCCCGCGATTGTCAAAATGGGTGTTGAAGAGGAAAAATGTTTCCCCCGTTTTAAGGTCTTTAAGCTGAGCCCAGGTCACAACTCGGATATAGGCCGCATCCCAGCCTAATCCAGGTCCTTGAGGGTTTTCGGACAACCAGAAGGTGTCTTCCGCCAGCACTTTGAATCGATTCTTTAAATAGAATATGGCCATAAACTCACCGGCCTTTTTCCCATCATCTCGTCCTACACCAAGCCAGCCATAGCCGGGGAGGCGTTCAGACAAATCACTGACTTGACCTTCCAGGGCCTCCTGTACGCCGAATATATCAGGTTCATAAAAATGGATCATGCTGGCTGCCATTTCCTTGCGATTGGGCCAGGCATTGTCACCATCTGAGGCCAGGTTGATCCTGATGTTAAAAGTCATAACAGACAGGCTTGTATCCAAAGGGTCTTTTTGAGAACAATTTTGAAGCATGAGCCCAAAGCTGAAAATCAATATAAATTGGACCTTTTCCATCGGATATATTTCCTTATGGCTTGGGGTAAATGACCAAATTTCGGTAATGCGCCAGCGTAGAAGCGTGCATCCAAAGTGCAATGCCACCCTCAGAGTTTCCTCTCTTTAAGTCATTAACTATGAGGTTTGGCTGGTTGGCGTCTCCGACAAAAAACCTTGCTGTTGCCCCAGAGACCTCAATTTTAAGCTTAATCCATTCACCTGGAAGCATATCAACGTATGACTCATATTTTTCAGGAGTTTCTTTTCTTAAGCGGTGCCAGGGAAATTCTGGGTGTGAAATGTACTGCAGGGAATGGTTACGCTGAACTTGATTGTCGGCTCGGGCGTTGGTTGGTCGGATGTAGAAGCATTCATACTCGTAATCCTCCCGTTTTTGAACCCGAAATGCGAGACCAACAAAGCCCCTGGCTTGAGGAAAGGCTCCTGGTGCGGGCTGGCCAGATACCTCTAATTCTATGACCCCGTTTTTGAAAGTAACACCTGGTATCAAAACAAGTGTCTCAAGCCTTTCGGTCATATCAACCGCTTTGACTTGAATGGCTGTTTTGTTTTTATATTTGACCACATCAGCATCAACGTTTATAAGCTTAACCTGCTCCAACGAAGTAAGTGGGATCGTTGTCTGGGCTGCTGCTTCATGCATGGCGACCAGGGTAAAAATTATCAATAACTTTTTAATCATGCTTTGCCCCTTTCAGTGCATCAATGACCATCTGTTCTGAGGGCATACCCGATGCCCCATAGCTTCTTCAGGTAAAGCCCCCAAAGGCGTCTCCCCTGGCCGAGGGGTCGATATCCACGCCATTGACTCGAACCGTGGGGCTGCCAATGAAATTCCATTCCATGATCTCATCGAAGGTATCGATTCTCACCGTGATGAGCTCAATGTCCAGGTCAAGTTGTTGGGCCACATCCTTCACCCGGTCAATGGTCAGGGGTGTCCGCAGACAACCCTCTGAATACAGTACCTGGACATTAATTGACATAGGATTCACTCAATTCAGCTAACACTCCGTATTGCTTACGGCTAGTCCTCCCAAGGAGGTTTCCTTGTACTTCTCTGACATTTCCAGTCCAGTCTGCTTCATAGCGGCAAGACAGTTATCCAGGGACATAAAATGTTGTCCAGTTCCCCGTTTAGCCAATGATGCAGCCGTATACGCCTTGATTGCCCCAAATCCATTGCGCTCCACACAGGGTACCTGCACCAATCCGTGGACGGGGTCACAAGTCATGCCGAGATGATGCTCCAGGGCGATTTCGGCTGCATTTTCTATCTGCTCTGAAGTACCCCCGCGGACCGCACATAAAGCTCCCGCGGCCATAGATGAGGCTGAACCTACTTCTCCCTGACAACCAACCTCAGCGCCTGAGATGGAAGATCGCATTTTTATGATACCACCAATGGCGCTGGCCACCAGCACAAAGTCTCTGATCTGTTCCTGGGTGCCCCCCTGGTGCACAACAAGATAGTACAAGACAGCCGGGATCACACCTGCAGCACCATTTGTTGGAGCTGTTACAACCATGTGTCCAGCAGCATTTTCTTCGCTGACTGCCATGGCATATGCACAGAGCCAATCGGTTACATTGGCCTCTTCCGGGTTGGCGGTTAACTGGTCGTGGAGTTTTTTGGCGCGACGAGAAAGATTCAGACTCCCTGGCAGTGCACCTTCGGTGGTCAGTCCATTTTCCAGACAGGTTTTCATGGCGAGCCAGATATCATCCAGGCCTTTGTCCAGATCATGTTTTGAGAGATATTCGCGTTCGTTGACACGCTTCATGGCCGCGATCGACTTGCCACTATCTTTTGACATCCTCAACATATTGTGTCCGGATCCAAAGGAAAAGGGGATGGCCAGGGCAGATTCCATTTGCAGTGGTGCGACAATATCATCGATCTCATCCAGCCTCTTGATAAAGCCACCACCAATGGAGAAGTAGGTTTCTTTTAGTCGTAACTCACCGTTGACGTCCATTAACTCAAAAACCATCCCGTTGGGATGTTGGGGCAAGGTTTCCTGGCGATCGAAAATGATATCTGTCTCGGTCTTAAAATGACAGGACGGTAGTGTTCGAAGGCGATTAACAATCATAAGCCTCTCGACCAGAGCATCAATATTGAATTCTGTTAGATCCTGGGGTGTGTATCCATTAAGTCCCAGCAGAACAGCCTTGTCGCTGGCGTGTCCCTTCCCCGTGTATGCCAGTGAACCCTTCAGGCCGCAGCGGATACGTGAGTCCTTTAAATTCGGAAGGGAGGTCGATTCAATTTTATCTAAAAATGTTTTGGCTGCGATCATGGGTCCCACTGTGTGAGAACTGGAGGGGCCAATCCCAATTTTGAAAAGGTCAAGCGCGCTGATGAACATGGGATCTCGCATGGCATCCAATATCAAGAATTATTAGTTGGGCAACAAGGATAAGACAATCGATATATATACCCAGCACCCGACTTAAGTCGGGTGCTGATTGAAGCATCCCTATGCCCCATGCCAGTGCCTGATGGAATTAGCGTAATACTCCAATAGTAGTTCGGCATCTGCTTTTGGGCGGATCAGCTTTTTCTGCACCTCTACCAGACGCCGGCCAATGAGCATATCCAGGGCATTGGTCAGGACCCCTTCAGTCGCACTGGCAGTTACATTGATGGGGGCGCCCCTGGCTTTGAGTTGATCCATTTTGAGCATGGCCCTGGATTTCAATTCCAGCTCACTTTTCCAGATCAGCTTGGTTTCCAACAGCACTTCGGCCAGGAGTGCAACGGGGAGAATGGGGATAACATCGGCGATATTTTGCATCAATGTGTCAGCGAGCTGTTTCACCTGCTCAAAGCGCCTGGTGGAATCGTCCAGATCAAATTCTACCTGATTTTTTTCACAGTACTCTTTAACGGAGATCGGTTGACCAAAATTGACACTGGCATATCCAAAACGACGCCAGCGTAATTTTCTGGACAAGGACAACATCTTGTAGGCAAAACCCAGAGTTGTTTTGACGACAAACCATTTTCCCCGCCGGGTTGCTTTGGGGTCCAACCCCCTGATCTGGCTGCGATCTTCAACAACTCGATCATAATTGATTCCCACGGGTACAAAGACAATATCTTTATCATATTCTGAATGATACTCCCTCAACATATAATCAAGAAACCCAAGACGCGGTTCCTGCAAAGCTCCTGTTTTGGTCAAGCCTCCCTCGGGAAAAACAGCCTGACATACCCCGGCTCTGGTGGAGAGGTGAACATAGCGTTCCAGAATTTTTCGGTAGAGGGGATTGCCAGAATTTCTTCTTACAAAAAAGGCTCCCATGGATTTCAACAGCGTCTGCAATGGCCAGATGCGAGCCCACTCACCCACAGCATAGGAGAGAGCTGTTTTTTCTGCCACCAGAAATGAAACCAGGACATAATCCATATTGCTGCGGTGATTCATGACAAAGACCACAGAAGCATCCTCGGGGATACTTTTCAATTTATCCCTGTCGTAAAAGCCCACCCGGACCCTGTAAACGAGACGGGCAATATTTCTGGCCAGCCAGTAACCAAATCGAAAGTAGATATAGGCATTGAAGGCCGGCACGATCTCGCTGGCGTAACGCTTGGCTTTTTCCTGGGCCACGGCCATGGGCATTTCTTTTTCATCAGCATAGGACTTGATGACCTCAATGACCTGATCATCAAACAGAAGCTGATCAATAAGTCCCTGTCTGCGGGTGAGCTGGAAGGGTCGGATGGCAATATCCAGTCTGGATCCAACTTCATCCATAACCTTATTGACCCGCCTGCGCAGCATCCAGCGCAATCCCGGCATGAGCAGGCGATCCAGAACCATGATGCCTGCAAAGAGCACCAGAATGATATATTGCCAGGATGGAAGTGTTATGGTGTTATCCATGGTATCTCCTCACCCCCGAGTAAAAGACCTTACACAATGGAGCCCCCGCAGGCAATCATTTGTTTCCACCAGGCATGCAGGCGATCAAGATGCTGACCTTGAACCATGACAAGGTGGTTTCCCAGGGGAGATAATAACAACTCGCTGATTTGTCCCTGGTGAATTTTTATCTCAGCCTGCGTGCGACACAGATCCTCTGCAAATCCGGCCTGTACAACCTCACCCTCTGCCAGCCATAGTTTATCCATGTTTTTTCCACCAATTCGGAGAAGCGTGACCGGCCCCTTTGGAAGGGTTCCCTGAATCCCGACACCCAGGCCTGATTCAAAGTGAGACCGCAGGCCATAATCCTTGATCATACTTCGCGGTATGGTACAATGGGCCAGAATGATCTTATTGTTGCTCTCATCCAATTGGGCTGGGTTGGCCATCCAGGGTGTTTCTCCCAGAAGCTTGTTCGCCCAAAGCATGCCCATGGTGCTCATGAGATCACCTTCGCAACCAGCAATGATCCCTTCGTCGGTCAATTGGGAGAGCGCAAAACAGCCCGTTGTTTGCAGGCCGAGAACCAGGTCAAAACAACGAACCGTCAGGGCATCGAGACCATATTTCTCAATGATTTGTTTTAGTGCGAAATAAACCTTTACAACGGTATCCAGGTCCTCTGATGACGGCTCCCTGATCTCACTGGCATCCTCAGTCAGCGACCGCTTCATTTCTGGAATTGATTCTGGTTGTACCTCTCCGATAAGCGTGTTGATCTCTTCCAGTGACACAGGTATGATGTCGGGACCCCAGGTCTTCTTCACCGTGGCATGTTCGGGACGGCTGGCAACCAGCCAATCAGAAGGCGCACCGACCAGTCCTATTTTCAGTTGTTTGAGCTGGGAAGCAACCTCATGATTCACCAAAGCTTCTGTTATCTTTTTTAGACCTTCCTGGTCTGTGGGGTTTTTCAGGTAGAGAACCTGACCATTTTGACCATCCTGTTGGATGCGACCCATCACCTCGAGCGCGGCCGGAAGTGAGTTATGGGCCGGGTGAGCCACCACCAGCAAAGGCTTTAAAAGGCTTCCATCTCCTTGTTTATCACGAATATCCAACAGGACCTGTTCAGTTCCGCCTGTAGCCATGAAGTACAGCAGTGGTAATGAGACATCCAGGTTGTCTGTGGTCATTTCTATGCCACCAAACTCCTGCAAGGCTGCTGCATATTGTTTCATGTTTGCTGAAAAAGCTTCATTCTCTGGAATAAAAAGAGAGTTTACAAAGATATATCCAAATTGATGTGTCATACTTAATCCCACCTCACGGTTCAGTCAGTCGTGCTTTTTTTGATGTCGTCCCTTGATCCAATCGGCCTTGTCGACATCGGGTGGTTCATAGGTCTCAAAAAGATCAAGTAGAGTTGCAGGGTCCTCGTGAACAAGCAACATAGCGCGGTGTTCTGGCTGCATGAAAGCTTCTGTGACAGCATTGTCCAGGAAATCCAGGAGCTTTCCATAATAGTTCTGAATATTCAGGATCCCGGATGGTTTGGTGTGAATTCCCAATTGTCCCCATGCCAGAGCCTCAAAAAATTCTTCAAAGGTACCCAGGCCGCCAGGCAGAGAAATAAAACCATCTGACAATTCATTCATAAGGGCCTTGCGCTCATGCATGGATTGCACCACCCGCAGATCTTGCAGCTCCTTAAAAGCCACTTCTTTTTGGACCAGGTCCTGGGGGATAATGCCAATAACTTCTCCACCCCCGGCGAGTACTGTACTGGCAATCTGACCCATGGTACCCACATTTGCGCCACCATAAACAAGACCAATACCACGAGCCAGCATTGCCTCACCAAGCATTCTGGCAGCCTGAAGGTATTCAGGTCTAGCCCCCTCGCTGGAACCACAGAACACGCAAATTCTTTGTAGTTTTTTCATTGACCGCTCAGTCAGAACGCTTGCCTAAGCCAGCCAGGGTATCATCTATGGCTGAAAACTCAACGGTCACTCTAGCGGCACCTGCTTGTAGTAAACCTTCAACCGCCGCTCTGTTAACAATACTGCCAGACGCCACTACGAGGAGATCCTCACCCATGACAAAACGCAGGAGGGATACCTCTTCCTCATTCGCTCCTGTACTGGAAAAACCTGTTGACGTCTTGACAGAATCTGCACCTGCTTCACGGCATAACATGGCGGCAATGATGACCTGTAAGGGCTCTAGCAGGGATGTTTCCAGCATTACTGTCAGATCGGCCTCTGGGCAGGCATATCGTACAGCCCTGAGTTCCTCAAACACTTCCTGGAAGTTGGACGTTTTCAGCAGGCCGATATTAATGACCATATTGAGGTTTCTGGCCCCTTGTTGAACAGCCAGCTCGGCTTCAGCCACCTTGATATGAGGGTGGTTTGCTCCTAAAGGAAATCCAATAACCGTTCCAACGGGTAAGTCATCTCCAAGCATATGAACACATCGCTCTACATGAGCTGGATGAACAACAATACCTGCCACACCAACTTCTCGAGCAAGCTTGCAAAGTTTATTAACTTCAGAAATAGAAGCATCTGCTGAGAGTATGCTTAACTCAATAATGGTGGACAGTGCTTCATTGTCTGGTTGACCGAAACTTCCGATTTGAGCTCTACTGTCCTGCCAGTTCTCCAGAAGCACCCTTGCTCGCTTGTGGTATTCTTTGTTTACAAGATTCAGTGCGGGACGCCCCTTCCATCTGTGAAGACTGGCTGTCCCCAGGCATAAAACACTTCAGTCCCACCCCTGGGATTGCTGCGGGAGTAGCTGATGCGCGGCCGAATATAGGCAGGCGCTTTTTTTAGCGGAAAAACTGCTGCCGATCCATCCAGTGCGATAAGCGTTTGACCTTCTGGACCAATAAATTCGATATGATATCCTGTTTTGGGGGAAGCTGAATCCTGCCCTCTCAATGCCGGCGAGAGCAGCTGTTGCTGGGTTTTCATCAGGTCCACCACCACACGATATTTATTCTTTATAACTGAACACTGGCTGAGAATAACACCATTGCTGGCATAAAAAGAGCCCTGGTTCATGGCCTTGGTAATGGCTGCACCTGATAGTTCGGGAGCATCGACCATCACCCACCCCCGGCCTGGATTCGAGTGGGCTGAATCCAGAGTTGAAAAATAGTGGGCATCATCAGAGGAAACCCCGAAGACCGTCATGCCCCTCGTAAGTAGATCATCCCATATCTGCTCTGTGGATGGATGATCCTCATCACCGGCATTGGCTACAGCGGGATGCCCATTGTAGAGCTCAAGCATATATAGATCTTTTACGGGAAATATGTCATCTGCAGAAGCAGCATAATAATAATTGGGATGGTTCAGGATGCTCCGCCCCTCAGCAGAACGGGTAATATCCACATGGTTTTGGATGATCTGGGTTCTGTCTTGCAGGACTTGGTCAGGCATAACGAGATGCCTGATATTCATCGCCGTGGAATGAATGATCCTGGGACCGGATATTTCCTCTCCGGGAATGAGGATAAAATTGTCTCTAAGATCTTCAGGCATCTGTACTGAATCCGGGTCTATGAAATGATTGTGCTCACTGAGAATCAAAAAGTTATAGCCATGGTCATGATACCACTGGGTCACCACCTCAGGTGGCGAATCGGCATGACCGCAAATGACCGTATGGGCATGGGTATTGCCGCGATACCAGACCGTTTTACTGGCACATCCCTGAAGCAGCATAAGGCTCAGAACAGCCAGTATGCACTTTTGAAACTGATTCATCATGTAGCTCCTGATTTGGTCTAAAAAATAATCCCTGGTATGGTGCATCAAAGGTTTTAGCGCTGGTCTGCACCGGCACCACGGGCATAATTGGCGAAATGCTGATCTGTGGTGGCCTTGTATCCGGGATAAAATGTCCGGGCGATCCGGTTTATAAGTGGGTCACTCCAACCGTTTAAAAAAGCGTAATTCATATTGTCAGCCTCGTGATGGGGCGCGTGATGCTCTCGGGAAAGAAGTATTCCTGCGCGCGCCAGAAACCTGGCCAGTCTGGAATCTGAAGTATGGCACAAATAATGGGATACCTCAGCCACAGATGAAAGCACGCCGATATAAACCAGCACATGCAGGACAAAGGGGCTGAAGCTCTCCCCCACCAGGAAAAACAATGTGAATGCCAGAAAGGGAGCCAACCATATTTTAGCGCTACTCTCATGGAAATAGACCAGGGGGATCGGCCGCCTGGTGTATTTTGGGGTCTGGTGGTGGAGATGGAAATTGGCTACGAGAGGGCCATAAATTGCCTCATAACGCTCATTGTGGTCCATGATCATGTGTACCACTCCATTGAGAAAGTCCGTGAGAAAAAAAGCCAGGACAAAGGCCAGCACCTGCCAGGAAAAACTCAGTTGAATATCCATGAGAGCATTGAGCAGGAAAAGCTGAAGGGAGATATTCACGGTGCCCACGAGATGGCCAAAAATGGCATATATTTTTCTGGAGCGATAGAGCTCCATGGCCGCATTAAACTGCGACTGCTTGGTGTTAAGATTGCTGATGGCTGGTCTCCTAGTCCAATACCTCGGTAAGGAACTGGGTAAAACGATTCCATGATTTTTTATCCGCGTCTGCCCGGTATCGATCTGATCCAAAGACGGTAAAAGCGTGAGGCGCGCCACTATAGGCGATCATTTCATGGGGGATATGGGCAGCCTCAAGCTCCTGGTTGAGCCTGGCAAAATCTTCCATACTCACTGAACCATCGGCAGAACCGTGCAAAACCAGCAAGGCTCCCTTGACCTGGGAGTAATCTTCCCCTTCAGGCAGATCCAGTCCGCCATGAAAGGTCACAAATCCCTTCAGGTCAGCTCCCGCCCGGGCCAACTCCAGAACTGCAGCACCCCCAAAACAGTAACCACTTGCAACAGCATTATCCACATTGGCTTTTTGTTTTTTTGCAGCCGCGAGGGCTCCCCGTAAGCGACTTCGCATCTTTTCTCTGTCCTGATAAAGTTCTGTGGCACGGGCACGTTTATCTTTGAATTCTGTTGGGCGGACACCTTTACCATAGAGGTCAGCGGCAAAGACAGCGTAGCCCAGATCTGCCAGCATGCCTGCCCGCTTCACCTCATACTCCGTGAGGCCATCCCAGTCATGGACCAGAAGGATAAGTGGCGCTTCTGGAGACGGGCTGATGTAGTAGCCCTCGAATTTTTCTCCATCTACTTTATAGGTGATATTTTTGCCTGCAGGGCCGGCTGCCAGAAGCAGACCAGATAACAACAGGGCACTTATTATATGTTTCATTGAGAATATCCTTTTTTCAGAAATGAACATTAAGAACTTTTTTAATTTAGCCCGGGATGCCGGATATGAAAGCGCCTTGAAGCTGAACATTTATCCTTCCTGTAGAGTCGTAGCTTAAGAGCGAAGACGGGTTGAAATGTCTCACTCCCCGGGACAGGCAGGGATCGAAGAAAACCAAGGGCTTATTTGCTTGGAAACGCTGTTTTGACCATAAAGATTGTGAGCGAGATAACGGAGAAGGGTTGAGATGCCAGATTCAAATTTTCTACATAGTGGTGAGGAGAAGAAAACACAGGTGCAATCCATGTTTGATGGCATTGCCGAGCGCTATGATTTTCTGAACCATTTCCTGAGTTTGGGAATCGATGTTTACTGGCGGAAACAATCTGTCAAGGCGCTGGAATTGAAAGATGGGGACACCCTCCTGGATGTCGCCACCGGTACTGGGGATCAGGGATTTGCCGCCTTGAAAGTTGCCAATATCAATGTCATTGGACTGGACTTTTCCTTCAACATGCTGGAGCTGGCCAAAAAGAAAATCGACAGGCGGCGCAAATCAGGACAATTCGAAGTTGTTCAGGGCGATGCTGAAAAACTGCCGTTTCGAGACGATACTTTTGATGCGCTGAGCATCAGTTATGGCATCCGCAATGTGGGTACGATCTCAACAGCGCTGGGAGAATTTTATCGGGTCCTGAAACCAGGTGGCAGACTTTCCATTCTTGAATTTTCAGTACCTCAGGGCTGGTTTTTTGGTTCACTCTACCGCTTTTACTTTGACCATATTCT
>CAZVSF010000072.1:0-13564 GCA_964630195.1 uncultured Lentisphaeria bacterium | reverse complement strand
ACGAAACTTTGGGATGGGGCTAAATCAACCCGGTTTACATCCAAAAACATAGATAGCGACAATTAGACCTCAACTTTTACTGATTTAACGGGGGAACTTCTGCTCTTTCACTTCTTTTGTTTCTATGGTTTTGCCTTAATTTTCGCGCTATGGCAAACACACAAAAATTAAAAGCCGGTCTTATCGGTGCCGGCCACATCGGCCGATTTCACACCAGGCATCTCAGTCAACATCAAGACTGGGATTGTAGGGGTATTTTTGACACGGACACAGAGAGAGCAGCGTTGGTTGCCAAAGAATTTGGTGTTCCCATTGCGGCTGACCCTTCTTCCCTTATTGATGCCTGCGACGCGCTCTTTATTACCTGTCCCACGAAATTCCACTTCCACTATGCAAAACAGGCGATTGAGGCCGTGAAACATGTCTTTATAGAAAAGCCCATTTCTGTCACCCTGGATGAGGCTGAAAAGCTGGTTGCCCTGGCGAAAAAACATAATGTCAAGATTCAGGTTGGCCATGTCGAACGTTTTAACCCCGCGCTGACAGCCCTGGATGATGTTGTCCTTGAGCCACGCTTTATCGAAGCACACCGACTGGTGAGTTTTGTCCCCCGGGGGATTGACAACCCCGTGGTTCATGAGAACATGATCCATGATATCGACATTATTCTTTCCCTGGTAAAGAGTCCTGTGGTTGATATTCAAGCCAATGGTCTGGCGGTTATATCCCATCTGGTTGATATCGTCAATGCCAGGATCACTTTTGAAAATGGCTGTGTGGCCAATGTGACTGCCAGCCGGATATCACTCAATCCCATGCGGAAAATGAGGATTTTTCAGCAAGGGCACTACATAACCATCGATTTTCAGAAGGGTTCGACGGAAATGTATGCCTTAAAAGATCAGGGTTCAGATTTATCGGGGGATCGCGTTATTCCCATGGAGGGGTCTGATAAGGCCATTGTATACTCCAACCGCGAGCTCCCCAAGCTTGATGCCATGTATGCCGAGCAGGCTGCTTTTGCCAGGTCAATCCGACTTGACCAGACACCTGTTGTCAGCGGTCTGGATGGCCTGGAAGCCCTGCGCATTGCAGAACTGATCAATCAACAGCTTCTGGGGCAAGAATAGATACCCCGACTAAAAACTTCCTCATTGTTGCCGGGGAGATCTCCGGTGATCACCACGCCGCTCCACTTATGGCGGAGCTGAAAAAACTTTATTCAGGAGCTGCATTCTGGGGGCTGGGTGGCGATCTAATGAAAGCACAGGGGCTTGATGAGCTCTACCATGTAAGGGATCTGTCGGTGACCGGTTTTATCGAGGTTCTCAAGCACCTTTCCTTTTTCAAACAGGTCATGGCAGATATTGTTGCTCAATGTCATATACGCAAACCTGATGCCGCCATCCTCCTGGATTACCCCGGGTTTAATATTCGTCTCGGGATGAAACTCAAAGCCCTGGATATCCCTGTTTACTATTATATCTCTCCCCAGGTTTGGGCCTGGAAAAAGGGTCGCGTCAAAACCATGCGCAAATTCATCAGGCGTATGTTTGTGATCTTTCCTTTCGAAGAAGACTTTTACAGGGAACATGGTATTCCGGTCACCTTTACCGGTCACCCCGTGGTAGAAAGAGACTTTCAGCAACCTGATCGATCGGTCTTCCTTGATCAACATGGTTTTAACGAAAAGAAACCATTGATAGCTCTCTTGCCCGGTAGTCGTCGCAATGAAATGGAACGGCATACGGAACCACTATTGGAGTCGATCAGAATTTTAAACCAGGAGCAAGCTGATATACAATTCGTATTGGCCGGACTGTCCTCGCTTTCGGAATCATACTATGAACCCTTCAGGCAGTTCAAGAATTTACAGATCATTTTTGATGAACCCTATCCCCTGATGGCCCATGCTGATGTCGCCATTGTGGCATCTGGAACGGCCAGTCTTGAGACAGCCTATCTGGGAACTCCTCTGGTTGTCATTTATAAAATTGCACCGCTTTCCTATCTCATTGGCAAGCTCCTCATAGATATTGACCATATCGCCATGCCCAATTTGATCCTCGGGGAACGAGCCGTCCCGGAACTGGTTCAAAGCCAGGCTAGCGGCCATTCTATCGCCATAAAGGCGCTTGAATTGCTTGCAGACCAACCAGTCAGGGAAAAGATGCGCGGTAAATTAGACCGGCTGAAAGCATTGTTGGGTGAGCCGGGTTGTGCCGGAGTGATCGCCACTGAGATACAAAAGGATCTGGATTAAATCATGGGTTTAGAACGCAGCACACAACAACGCAT
Source organism: uncultured Lentisphaeria bacterium (assembly GCA_964630195.1). Lineage (GTDB taxonomy): Bacteria > Fidelibacterota > UBA8477 > UBA8477 > JABMPR01 > JABMPR01. Next base: position 11,266 of record CAZVSF010000072.1, on the reverse strand, counting down.
TTCACAGATCGCCCAGAGGATTGGTGGCCACATTATCAATATCATTGGGAAAAGCCTGAGGCTGGAAGTTCGAGGTTGGACAAGAATTCAGCATCTTGCCAGGAATGGTTCACCCCTCGTTTTCCAGTTCTGGCATGGCGACATGTTTATTGCCTGGTATCTCACTTCCCCATTGAAGCCAGCTGCTATCGTGAGTGAAGCCGGAGATGGTGACATTGCCAGCGCCGTTTTGGAGGGGTTGAATTATGTCACTTTTCGCGGATCCAGCACACGGGGAGGCCGGAAAGCATACAAGGGGATGATCCGCTATTTGCGTCAGCAGGATATTAAAATTTCAGCCTTTGCCTCAGATGGCCCTCGGGGACCTCGACGAAAAATGAAACCTGGGACCTATGTTGCAGCTCAACATTTAGATGGATATATCATCCCAACAGCGACCGCTTCCAGGTGGGCATTACGTGCCCGGGGTTGGGACAAATTTGCAGTACCCCTGCCTTTTTCAAAAGCCATTGCAAGTTTTGGAAAACCAATAAAAATTGATCCGAAGCTTCGTGGAGAAAAACTTGAACAGGCCATAAATCGCGCAAGTGAAGTTTGTAAAAAGCATCAGGAAGATCTTGAGAATTCATTCTGACCAAGCCCATGAAACTGACTCATTATTTATATTCTGCCACCTGGTTCTTACCCTTCCGAATTTTGATTTCTGTGCTTTATGGAATCATCGCCTGGACCAGAAACAAGGCATACGATACTGGCTTATTTAAAACTTATTCTGTTAAAACTCCTGTTATATCTGTGGGCAATATTTCGGTTGGAGGAAGCGGAAAAACGATTCTGGTCCAGGCACTTCTTGAGCACTTTGTCAGGTCTGGAAAAAAGCCTTCCGTTTTATCCAGGGGATACGGTCGATCATCTCGCGGTCTTCTGGTTGTGGCAGATGAGAATGGTCTCAAGGCAGCCATACATGACGCCGGTGACGAGCCCTATTTAATTGCCAGTAATTACCCCGGTGTTCCAATTGTTGTCTCCGAGGATCGCTTCAAAGGCGCGCAATATCTTGAGAAATATTTTAACCCGGATGTCATTATTCTGGATGACGGTTTTCAACATCGGCGACTCCTTCGCGATCTGGATATCCTGATTATTGATTTCCAGAATTCACCAAAACCCAGGCTTCTGCCCTGGGGCTTTTTGAGGGAGTCAATGGCCAATATGTCACGGGCTGATGTGGTCGTTTATAGCAAGGATGGTCAGCAAATAACGACTGAGAATAATCTGATTCTTGAGCTGGATTCCTTCGTAGAAAACCATCGCGGCGAGACAAAAACATTAATGGAGCTCAAGGGTGATTTTGGTGTGTTTGCGGGGCTGGGAAATCCTGACTATTTTTTCAACGATGTTGAAGCCGTTCATGGATCACCAATCATCAAAATATCATTCCCTGATCATGCCAAATATAGTGCCTTGGAATGTGCAGAGATCGAGGAGAATTCCTGTGATTACTGGATCACAACTCACAAGGATTTTATCAAGCTGGAAGCAGGTTTTTGCAAAACAAACAACATCTATTTTATTGGTGTCAAAACCTCGCTTCCCGCACCCGTTTTAAAGCACCTAAAGCAACACTTTAACTAAAAAACACCTTTCTCATCATGTTATTCAGGGTCATAAATAAGCGTTTCAGCCTTCATATTCTCATTAGAATTAGTATAATTACCTCAATTACATCCGATTTTTCATCATTTTGCTTTTTTTGTGGTTTTTTGTCCCTGGGCCCGTTTTGATGCTTCGACCCCTGGTTAAAGTATGTTGTATCCCCTCCCTGGCTGAGGCGAAAATGGCCCTTAAAGCGGGTGCGAATTTACTGGGACTGGTCTCTGAAATGCCCAGCGGTCCCGGCGTCATTTCTCTTGATGAAATTGCCAAAATCGTTGCCGGTCTTCCCTCCGACACAAGGACGGTTTTACTCACCAGCAATACCTCTTCTCAGGATATCATTTTCCAGCACAAGCAAGTGAAAACATGGGGCATACAACTCGTTGATAAAATGTCTTTGGGAGAGCTGAAAAAACTGAAAATATTATTACCGGAAACGGTGCTGATCCAGGTTGTTCATGTCACTGATTCAAGCGCTGTTGAAGAAGCCAAATATTATGAAAATAATGTGGACTATCTACTCCTGGATTCTGGGCAACCATCAGCAGGCATCAGGACACTTGGCGGCACCGGTAATGTCCACGACTGGCATATTAGTCGAGAGATTTGTGAAGGCGTTTCCACCCCCGTATTTCTGGCAGGCGGTTTGTCATCTTCCAATATTTTTGAGGCCATCCAGCAGGTTCAACCGGCCGGTGTCGATCTCTGCAGCAAGCTTCGAACAGGTGGTTTGTTGGACAGAGAGAAACTGAATTTATTTATGCAGAAAATCCCCAACAAGAGGAATACATCTAATGAAATATGCTGAACTTGAATCGCTCTTACTAAACTTCACTGATGCTTCTTTAAGCTTCCCCTTTGATGATAAAACTGCTGTTTTTAAGGTCGCCAAAAAGATGTTTGCTCTGGTTTCTCTCGACACCAAACCATTATCGATAAATCTTAAATGTGACCCTGAGGATGCTCAGGTTTTAAGATCACAGTTTGAAGCCATAATCCCGGGGTATCATATGAACAAGGATCACTGGAACACCATCGTATTAGATGGATCGCTTCCGGAAGATCTTGTTACAAAATTAATAGAAGACTCATATTATTTAGTGGCAAAAAGTATGAGCAAAAAAGAGCAGAAACGATTGGGTCTCTTCTGAGTCGAACACAATTCAGACCCACCCATCTCCACCCAAAGTCTGCCTCAAGTTTTAAGAAAGTCGTATCAAAAAGACGCCGACGCGATCAACGGGATTGCTTTATTCGCGCGCCTTTAAGGCTCTCTGATGATTGATTGCCTTTGTCAGTTACTGTCTCTATAATATTACAATCACCCAACATCCCGTCAGATATAGCTAACACCCATCCGCCATTTTAACAATCCAATACACTCATATAACGTTAATATTAATACACTTAGGTCGCTTTTTACCCTGTGGCATGACCTTTGACATATATAAAGGAAGTTATGATAAGAATATTTAACAAAACCCTTTTCTTTTCTCGCTCCGCGGTGCGAAGCTACGGACATGCGTCTGTTGATCTCTCACATTGCCGGAACAGTCAAAAACATATCCTCGGTTTCAAAACTGGATTTTTAATATTATGACCCCACTCAAAAATATTCGTCCTACTACACCTGGCTCCACAGACGGTCTTCGACCAACACTTTTTGGTACTGGAAAGCGGAGACCTTTGCTCTCCATTCTCATTTTTCTTTTGACCTTTTCTCAAGGGCTATTCGCAGCAGAATATATTGGTGGAAGGGTCTGGGAAGACTTGAATAAAAATGGTCTCCAGGATGCCGGCGAGCCTGGCGTTCCGAATGTCTCGGTGAGATGGGGTTGGTGGAATTCCTCAACAACAACCGATGCAAACGGCGACTGGATCAGCTCTGACTTGCGGTCTGGCAGAAACTATAATCTGACCTTCAGCAACATTCCTACCGGCTGGGTATTCACCACCATGGATCAGGGTAGTGATGATGATATTGATTCTGATGTTGACCCCGTCGGTGGGACCACAAGCGTTACCGCCATCAAGAACACGACGATCTCAAACATCGATGCCGGCATCATCTTTCCTATCCCGGAAATCGATGTCAAGGGAAATGGTATTTCAATTTATGATGGGGACACCTCTCCCAGCGTCAATGATGACACGTATTTTGGCAGTTCCGATATTGTTACCGGTGTCATCAGTCATACCTTCACCATACAAAATGATGGTGACCGCGCGCTTGTACTGGATGGCACACCTATCATCGCCATCAGCGGAACCCATGCTTCAGACTTTACCGTGAGCACCTCACCCTCCGTTACATTGATCAACGCACTGGGTGGTACAGAGAATTTTATCATCACATTCGATCCCAGCTCTGAGGGTATTCGCACAGCCAGCGTTTCTATTTCAAATGATGATGACGATGAAAACCCCTACACTTTTAGCATTCTGGGTAATGGTACGGCCGTGCCTGAAATGGATATTTCCGGAAATGGCATCTCTATCCCTGACGGGAGTACATCACCGTCAATCACCAATGATACTGATTTTGGCAATGCCGATATTTATGGTGGGGCGAATACGCACACCTTCACCATCTCCAACTCCGGCTCTGGCGTCCTTTCGCTTACCGGAACGCCCATTGTTCAAATCAGCGGTACTCACGCAAATAATTTTTCTGTCAACCAGCAGCCCACAGCGTCTACAGTTGCCACACTGGGTGGCACACAAACCTTTGAGGTCACTTTTGATCCGACGGCAACAGGGTTGAGACAAGCCAGCATTTCCATAACCAGTGACGACGCCAATGAAAGCCCTTACACTTTTGCCATTCAGGGGTCTGGAACCATTAACCCGGAAATAGACATCACGGGTAACGGCACATCGATCGTCAGTGGACAAAGCTCAACATCCCCGGGAGATTCAACCTTTTTCGGAACGGTTCAAGTGGGTGGAACTTCAAATATCGTCACTTACACTATTTTGAACACGGGACCGGCGACCCTGAATTTGACGGGTGCATGGCCTTTGGTCTCAATTTCTGGTTCGCATTCAGCTGACTTTCACGTCTTCAGCGCCCCTGCCAGTTCAATTGCTCCCGGCGGCAGCACAAGCTTCAGATTTGAATTTGACCCCATCGCTGCCGGAACCCGAACGGCTATTCTTACCCTTGCAAACAATGATTTAAATGAAGGCTCATATTCGTTTACTGTTGGAGGTACTGGTGAATATGTCACAGCACCTTTGTCAGAGATCAGTCTGAGCGGGAATGGGAACGCGATCTTAAATGGTGACAGCAGCCCAATTACAGGCGATGGAACCGATTTTGGCTCGGTTGCCATTGACGGCCCGGTCACCACGGTTACAAAAACATTTACGATTGAGAACCTGGGAACCGAAGATCTTGTTCTTACAAGTAACCCCATTGTCGCTGTCGCAGGATCCCGTGCTGTCGATTTCACAGTAACCCAGCAGCCCAGTTCCCCTGTTGCCCCTGGTGGAACCGTAACTTTTAACGTAACTTTTGATCCATCTTATTATGCTTCTGCAGTACGGGATGCTTTTCTGAGTATTGAGAACAATGACCCCGATGACAATGAAAATCCCTATACCTTTTCAATCCGGGGAACCGGTTTAACCTCTCCTGAAATAGAGGTCAGGGGTAACAGTGTTGAGATCGTCAACGATGACAATACGCCTGGAATGTCCGACAGCACCTATGTTGGAGATGTGGTGGCCAGCCTTGGTGAGAGTTATGTAACCTACACCATCAATAACCTGGGAACCACGGACCTCCATCTGAACCCTTCAACGCCAGTTCAAATTTCGGGGGATGCTTCAACTGAATTTACACTGGTGACACCACCAAACACCACCATTGCAGCAGGCGGGAGCTCAAACTTTGTTTTAAAATTCGACCCGTGGCAGATCGGCCTGAGAGATGCAGCCATCACCATCGCAAGTGATGACACGGATGAAAATCCCTATGTCTTCGCCGTCAGGGGTAATGGGACCGGTCCGGGATCACCCATTGCCTGTGCACCAAACTTTTTTCATATCTACGGCGACAATGGTGTGATTGCTTATCTGGATGCCACCACAAACCCCTATACTTATACCACCATTACACAGGCTGGCTATCATATTAACGGCATGGGTTACAATCTTGAAGATGGTCTTATTTACGGGTTTGAGATGGATAATGTAATCCCTGGTGACAACATTATTCGAATGGATGGTCAGGGTACCATTACGGTTCTCAACACGGATCCCGTCCCCGTGGCATCATGGAGAGCTGATTTTAATGACTCTGGCGTCATGTATTTCTGGGATGCCAATGGAAATAACATTTACACCTTTGATGCTGCCACAGGCGCAATATCAAATGCAATCCCAACAGGCGGCACATCATGGCTTCCTATTGACATGGCCTACTTGCAGGATGATGGAAAATTTTATGGGGTTCACACAACCTCTTTGTATATCTACGATCCGGTCACCAACAACGTGACAGTAGAAACCATCGATGGGCGTCTTGCCGATGAATACGCAACAGGAACAAATAGTATTTATTATGGGGCTGCCTGGTCCGCCTACGATGGTTACCTCTATACCACAAACAGTCAGAGCGGCCGCATGTATAAGATTCAGGTCACTCCCGATGCCACCACTGGAAATTGTCGCAGCATCTATGTTGGGCAAGGTGAAGCCAATCTGAACAAGTCTGACGGAGCCTCCTGTCCCCTGGCTGATGCGCCACTTCCCGCCACGGGAAATATTGGTAATGATGTCTGGATCGACGCCAACGCCAATGGTGTTCAGGATGCCTCAGAGACAGGTCTTCCCAATGTATTGGTTGAACTCTATACCGTAGATGGAAGTTACAACGCGACCACATATTCTGATGCAAACGGGAATTATTCATTTACCAACCTGACTCCTTCCGAGTACTACTTGATATTCTCGGGGGCTCCTGTCGGGTTTGGGCCTACTCAACAGAATGTTGGCAGCAATGATCTGCTGGATAGCGATATTATTGAATCCGGTCCAGATATTGGTCGAACCGACAATTTTACTGTAGAATTAGGTGTCCTGGATGAAGGTATGGATGCCGGTTATACAACCACTGGCGTCGGTAATTTTGTCTGGAATGATCTTAATCAAAATGGTGTCCAGGATCTAGGTGAACCCGGCGTTCCGGGAATTCAATTGAGTCTGTATAATGGAAATGTCTCCTTAAACACGACAACCATCAGTGACGCCAATGGCTTCTATGTTTTTAGTGGGATACCTACCAATGCAGACAGGATCCGTGTCGGCACGTTACCTGGCGGTTATGTGCTTACTTCAAGAAATAGCGGAGGCGATGATGCTGTGGATAGTGATATCTCAACGGCCTCCCCCTACGCTTCGGATGCATTCACTCTGGTCGCCGGTCAATTTACCAGCACGGTCGATGTGGGTATCTATCAGAACACACAGCCCGACATGAATGTTCAGGGAAATGGAACAGATATTCCCGATGGGGATACCTCTCCAGGTCTCTCTGATGATACCGACTTTGGCTCCGTATCTGCTGCTACAGGAACTATAATAAAAACGTTCACTGTCCAGAATTTAACTGGCGCAGATCTTTCACTTAATGGCTCCCCTATTGTCACTATTGCAGGAACACATGCTGCTGACTTTAGCGTCACGAGCCAACCGTCAACGACCATTACATCGGGTAGCAGCACAACTTTTAATGTCACCTTTGACCCCAGCGCTGGTGGCTTAAGGTCAGCCTATATCAGTATCACAAACAACGATAACGATACTGATCCTGCTTTGAATAAAAACCCCTATGACTTCAATATTAAAGGTACGGGGCTGGCTCCTGAGATCCAGATTTCAGGCAATGGTAACATCATTACTGATGGCGATAGCACGGCCAGCACAACAGATTATACCGATCTGGGGCAAGCCGATGTGGTCAGTGGTCAAAACTTTGCCGTCTTCGATATTGATAATATTGGAAGTGCCACGCTCACCATCACAGGCTCTACGCCCTATGTGACTTTCAGTGGTGCTGATGCAGCCGATTTTTCTATCCAGATCCCTCCTGCCACCAGTATTTCAGCAGGCGGAAGTTCCAGCTTTACGGTGAGGTTTAACCCCAGTTCAACAGGCTTAAAAACGGCTATCCTAAGTCTGTCCAGCTCTGATATAGATGAAAACCCCTATACTTTTGAGATCCAGGGAACAGGAACCTCCTTCCCTGAAATGGGTGTTTTGGGTAATCTTCAATCAATTGCAAATGGTGATGCTACACCAAGTACGACAGACTTTACAGATTTTGGCTCCCGTGATGTTACGGGTCAGTCAACAACCCACAGCTTCACGATCGAAAACACCGGATCAGGAAGTTTGTCCCTTACCGGTTCACCTATTGTGCAGCTTTATGGCTTGAATGCCGGTGATTTTATTATCACGCAACAACCGACTGCCAGTCAGATAGCCAGCGGTGCATCCCTGACCTTTAGCGTCAAATTTGATCCAACAACTACTGGTTTTCGCTATGCCAATATCAGCATCGCGAACAGTGATACCGATGAGAACCCCTATACCTTTGCCATCAGAGGTCTGGGGACTTCTACCCTTGATGAAGAAATGGAAGTTCTGGGGAATGGCCAGGTGATCGAGTCCGGGGATATTTTTCCTCAAACGGGAGATTTTACCGATCTGGGGACAGCAGAAATTTCTGGTCTTCCAGGCACTGCGCAGTACACCATTCGGAACATTGGTTATGCTGTATTGAACCTTACCGGTCCTCCACCCTATGTAAGTATTGAGGGTCCAAATGCTGCTGATTTTGTCATCACCAACATCCCTTCAAACTCCGTTGCCATCGACAGCGCAACTACCAGTTTTGAGGTTGGATTCAATCCTTCAGCTCTGGGACTCCGTCAGGCAATTATCAGTATACAGAATGATGATTCAGATGAAAATCCCTATACCTTTACTATACAGGGTACTGGTATTTACGATCCCTCCTCTCTTTCTGAGATAAACGTTCGTGGCAACATGATCGATATTCCCAGTGGTACGACCACAACGGCTACCAATACGGGTACTGAATTCGGAAATGTCGAGGTTGTGGGTGGTTTTTCAGTATCACATGAATTTGTGATCCAGAATCTTGGCACCGATGATCTCGTGCTCGGATCCAACCCCATCATTAGTGTTACTGGTGCGGCCGCCAGTGACTTTACGGTTACCAGCTTTCCGGCGACATTGGTCGCTCCAAATAGCTCGGTCTCATTTACTTTAAAATTTGACCCAACATCGACGGGTTTACGTGAGGCAACCGTGAGTATTGGCAATAGCGATATCAGCGGCAATGAAGCCCCTTACACCTTTAATGTTCAAGGTTCTGGAACCATCGCTCCTGAAATAGATGTTCTGGGGAATGGTGTTATTATTGCCAACGGTGATCCTGCTCCAGGAACAATAGACAGCACTGATTTTGGTGATGTGGATGTGAGTCTGGGAATGAGGTATATCACCTACACGATTCAGAATAATGGTAGCTCCAGCTTAACCCTAAATGCGACGACACCCGTTGTTGTTTCTGGAAATTCTGATTTCACCATAGCCAGCAACCCGGCAACAACCATCAGCGTTGGATCCAGTACAACTTTTATCGTCGCATTTGATGCTCAGGTTGTCGGTACCAGAACAGGTACAATCTCTATCGATAGCAATGATCCTGTGTCACCGACTTACACCTTTGCCGTGGAGGGAAATGGTACCGGTGCAGGTTCTCCCTTCTCATGTGCGCCAAACTTCTTTATGGTCTACGGAAGCAATGGAACCATCGCAACGCTGAATGCCTCAACCAGTCCATATACTTATACTACGTTGGCGGTGGCAGGCTATATCATTGATGGTATTGGCTACAACCAGCAGGATGGTCTCATCTATGGTTTTGAGCACAATAATTCGGGCTGGTGGCCACGACCAGAGAACATGGTCAGAATTGATGCCACCGGAGCCATCACCATTCTTGATGCAATTGACCATGCCTTCGCTTCCACCGTTGCTGATTTTGATGATAATGGGAATTACTATTTCTGGGATGCCAGCGGTACAGATGTTCGCAGATTTGACGCCAGTGCAGGGACGGTCACGGGAGACCTGGGACCATCAGGTACCTTTGCAGCTCAGGATATGGCCTTCAGAAGTATTGATGGAAATTTTTACGGTGTAAATGACTCAACACTCTATGTATACGATCCAGTTGCAAACAGTGTAGGAAGTAGTATAAAAATCCACGGAAAACTAAATGAAGATCTGGTTGCCGGGACAAATGGTAATGAGTTTGGAGCTGCCTGGACAGCCAGTGATGGCTACCTCTATGTTGCCAACACCAACAGTGGCCGTATGTACAAGATCGATGTCAGCACCAGTCCTGCGACCTCCATTTATGTGGGTCAGGCTACGGCAGTCTCCAATAGTGATGGCGCCTCTTGTCCGGTCAGCGCCTCGCCGCTGCCAACGACAGGAACCATTAGTGACTATGTCTGGCTGGATAGTAATGGCGATGGCATTCAGGATGCCAGTGAAGCAGGTCTGGACAGCGTAACCGTGACACTCTACTCCCTTGGGAATCCCACAGCTCTCAATTCAATGCTCACCGACGCAGCCGGAGCCTATTCGTTTAGCAGTCTGGCCGCCGGGCAATACTATCTGACTTTTACAACACCCCCTACTGGGTTTAGCCTGTCTCCAAAAGATGCTGGAGGAGATGATGGTCTGGATAGCGATGTAGATCCTGGCACTTTTAAAACAGGGACCATAGATATTACACCCGGCGTGGTAAACGCCAGCGTTGATGCTGGATTCAGGGCAACAGGTGTTGGTGATTTTGTATGGCTGGACGCCAATAATGATGGTCTCCAGGCGGGTAATGAAAACGGCGTACCTGGCATTGATGTTGAAATTCGGATTGATGGCGGAGCAAGCGTTGCCACAACGACGACTGACGCCAATGGACAATATTCATTTACAGGCCTGTCCCCCAATACCTACAGGCTCTACTTTACGAATCTGCCAATTGGTTATGATTTTACCCTGCAAAACCAGGGTGCCAACGATGCCCTTGACAACGACATTGGCAGCAATGGTCAGTCCGCTGCCTTTACAGTGAGTACAAATGTTTACGACAACAGTCTTGACGCTGGTGTATTCCAGAGCTCAGAACCTGAGATCAGCGTCACCGGGAATAGTGTCGACATCACGGATGGTGATACATCGCCTGCAGTGACAGACTTCACCGATTTTGGATCGATCAATGCTGTCATTGACACCGTGTTTCATAGCTTTGTCATTGAAAATGCCATCTCCGGTGCCACGTTGACCCTGAACGGGACTCCAAAAGTCAGCGTCACAGGATCTGCGGCAGCAGATTTTGTTATCACCACTCAACCAGCCGGGACAATTACAGCAGGGTCAACCTCCAGCTTTGATGTCCGTTTCGTTCCAACGGCGGAAGGCTTACGAACAGCCACGATCTCTATCGCCAATACAGACGCCCATGAGCATACATTTGAACTCACCGTGAGAGGCCTGTAGAATG
>CAZVSF010000071.1:0-13726 GCA_964630195.1 uncultured Lentisphaeria bacterium | reverse complement strand
TCATTATTCCAAAGCTCCAGGAGGGGAGTTTCTCTGATATTACCTACCTTCACATCGATATAGTCACGACAGGTCACCACATCACCATTGGGCATGATATCTATCATCATATAGGTGGCAACACAGGGGCCGAAACCTAGAAAGTCTTCTGGCTGCTCATAATAGGGAATGATTTTTTCAGTATCCATAAAAGGAATTGGGAACCAGTCAAATGGATATTTCTTCTGGGATATCTTTTCAATGCTCTGTTTGACCTGTTGTGCCTTAATGGAGGTGTTTTGACCGATATAGGATTTCCAGGTCTCCGCATCCACACCCATTTCTCGCTTTAAAATATCAGCATGCCGTTCACCGATCTCCGGGGTGGTAAACCAGGAGAGATACAAGATCAACCCATCGGGATCCAATTCTGATACGGTATCAAAGAGGCTCTCCAAATGATCCTGGTTGGTTTCAGATACTGTGGCAGAGATCAAAAAATAAGGATCCGGTTTCTTCCCACGTTCATCCAGCAATAATTTAATGCCTCTGGCTGTTCGCTTGAATGTTCCTGGGACACCTCGTGCCTGATCATGAATTTCTTCAGGACCATCCAGAGAACAGGTCAGCATATCCCATTTCTGTTCCACAATTGTTTTAGCGTTCCGCTCCAGGGCTGCTCCGTTGGTGATGACATAAACATAGCAACCCTTCTCCTTGATATAAGCCGTAAGCTTGAACAAGTCTTTATAAAGTAGAGCTTCTCCACCCGTGATATAGAAAATAGGTTTGTAATGGGCTGTTTCATCGACGACTTTCTTATACTCCTCAAAGCTTAATTCCGACAGGAGATGGTCTCCCCCTCCTTCATTCATATAGCCATTTTCGCCGAATTGACCGCAGATGGCACAACGTTGATTGCATCGATTGGTTATTCGAATACTTATTTGATAGGGTGGCCGAGTTGCAAAACCTTCTCCAGCCTTTAAGTCGCCTTTTACATGAAGATGTTTGCGCCAGGCTGCGCGGGTAACAACGGGCATATATTTGAGACGTGGTGCCAGTGCTTTGGCAAACATTCCAATGGGGAGGCTGCTTAACATATAAAATCCTTACTGATGACAATTACCCCCGGAGTCTGAACCCCTCATATTAAGAATTCTTACCACATTTCAGAGAATACTTTCTTTGGCTTGTGGGATTTTAGGTCATCTCTGCCTTTGAGTAAGGGCAATTACTGCCAAGATTTCTTTCTCATTGTCCTTGATTAAGACTAGATTATAGACCGGCTCAAAAAACCGATTAGAATTGACCTTATCCATGAACTTGAAATTGAGACCATGACATATAACTCCTATTCCCTTTCTGGAAACATCGTAGATGTTTTAAATCAACGCATTTTTCCAGGTACCGTCCATATTGAAAACGGCAAAATTAAAGCTATTGTTGAAGCAGTTGTTCCTGAAACCCAATACATTTTACCCGGGTTGATTGATGCCCATATTCATATTGAAAGTTCCATGCTGGTGCCCACTGAATTTGCCCGCGCTGCAGTGATTCATGGCACCGTTGCCACCGTTTCTGATCCCCATGAAATTGCCAATGTGCTGGGCATGGCCGGTGTTGAGTTCATGCTTAAGAATGCTGAAGAGACACCCTTTAAATTTCATTTCAGCGCACCCTCTTGTGTTCCAGCCACGCCATTTGAGACCGCTGGTTCCGAGTTATCTGCACCTGAAATAGAGACCCTCTTGCAACGGGATGATATTGTCAGTTTATCTGAAATGATGAATGTCCCCGGCGTACTGAACGATGCCATCGATGTAAATGAAAAATTGAGACTCGCCAGGGTGGCTGGAAAAGTAGTGGATGGGCATGCCCCGGGCTTAAGGGGGAGTGCCGTAAAAAAATACATCGAGGCTGGTATCACAACTGATCATGAGTGTTTCAGTTTGGAAGAAGCACTGGAAAAGCTGTCCCATGGAATGAAGGTACAGATTAGAGAGGGGTCAGCCGCTCGCAATCTGGATGATCTGATACCCCTTCTGGATGATCATTATAAAGAATGTATGTTATGTAGCGATGACAAACACCCGGATGACCTGGCCGAAGGTCATATTAATGAGATGGTCAAACGCGCCATTCTGGCCGGAGTGGAACCTCTAAAAGTATTATGGAGTGCTACGGTTACCCCTGTCAAAACCTATGGTCTTGATGTGGGATTGTTACAGGTAAATGATGCTGCGGATATGATCATTGTGGACAATTTGACCGATTTTAATATTCAGCGAACATTTATTAATGGGGTTATGGTCGCAGAGCAAGGGGCTACAAAACTTGTCTCGCAGCCAGTGCTTCCTGTTAATCACTTCGAAGCAGATCTTCAAAATATTGCAGATTTTCATATCAAAACGAATCTCTCCGAAGTCCCGGTGATCGAGGTTATCAATGGACAACTCGTCACAAAGAAATTCATGTGGCATCCAGAGCTGGACTCAGATGGTTTTGTCAGGACGAACACAGAGGAAGACATCTTAAAAATCGCTGTATTGAATCGCTATTCGATCTCAAAACCCGCCGTTGCCTTAATTCGGAATTTTGGACTGAAAGAAGGAGCCATCGCCTCATCTGTTGCCCACGATTCACACAATATTGTGGCGGTTGGCACCTCTGATGAAAGCCTGGTGAGGGCGATCAATCTGATCATTGAGAACCAAGGGGGCGTTTCTGCAGTCACCCGCCTGAGTGAACATGTCCTGCCCCTGCCCGTAGCCGGGATCATGACAGATGACGATGCCTTCAAGGTCGGGAAGCGTTATGGTGAGATGGATGATCTTGCCAAAGAAATGGGCTCACAACTCTCTGCCCCGTATATGACGCTATCATTTATGGCCCTTCTGGTCATTCCCGAAATCAAGCTGAGTGATAAGGGTCTTTTTGATGGAGAATCATTTGAATTCATGAATGTCTTTGAATCTGGCGTTGGGTAGCAACAATATTTTTTTACAACGAAAATTGCGAAAGAAACGAACTAAAATATCTTGAATAAGCCAACAAACATGAGCCCCATTTTATACAAAGAACTGTCTGATAAAATCATCAAATTTGCCATTCAAGTTCAAATGGAGCTGGGGCTTGGTTTTTTGGAACGTGTTTATGAGAATGCTCTTATCATTGCTTTTCAAGAAGCAGGGCTGGTAATCGATCAGCAGAAACAACTTGATGTCTTTTTCCGGGGTCATAACGTCGGTGTTTATGTGGCAGATTTGGTGGTTGAGAACAAAATCATTCTTGAAATAAAGGCTGTTGAAAATATTTCCAGGTCACATTATGCTCAGCTGATTAATTATCTAAAGGCTGCTGGTAAAGAAGTTGGATATGTAATTAATTGTGGGCGAATCCCCCTCCAGTTTAAACGTCTTGCAAAACCTGGCCAAATGGGTAAGGAGCTTTAAATAATAATGCCCTTCGTTCTCTTCGTCAAATTCGTTGTAAGAAAACATGACATCTCCAGACTTAATTTGGAGCATAATTAAAAAATGCCCGCGCCTACTCAAATAATTGGGTCCAGTCTGAAACGCATTGATGCGCGGGGGAAAACCAGCGGGGAAACAAAATTTCTCACCGATATCAAAGTGGACAACATGCTCCACGCTGCTCCAGTCTTCTCTCATGTTGCCTCTGGGCATCTGCAGAGTATTGATACAAAATTTGTCGAGAATGACCCGGACTTTATTGCCTTTTTCTCCGCCAGGGACATTCCTGGTGAAAATCAGGTCGGTGTCATTTTAGAAGACCAACCCCTCATTGCCGATGATGTTGTTAGATATGTCGGTGATAGTGTGGGTATACTGGTGGCAAGAACGGCTGAGTCAGCCCAGCGTCTTTCCAGACTGGTGAAGCTAAATATTGAGCCCTCCACTGCTGTTTTCTCAATCAATGATAGCCGGGATGCGGTTGATAATTTTATACATGAGAGCAACCTTGCCTGTGAGCACCAGGTAAAGCGGGGAGATATCGATCGCGCGTTTGAAAAAGCTGATCACATCATCGAGGCTCGTTTTGAAACACCCCTGCAGGAGCACTATTATCTTGAACCTCAAGCCTGTATCGCCCAGGTGACACCGGAAGGTGGGATTGACATTTTAGGTTCCATCCAGTGCCCGTTCTACGTTCAAAAAGCTGTTTCCAAGGCCCTGGCCATCCCCTTTTCCAGAATCCGAGTGGAACAAGCTCCCACTGGTGGTGCCTTCGGAGGTAAGGAAGATATCCCATCAGAAACCTGTACTCGAGCTGCCCTGGCTGCATTGATCCTGAAACGCCCTGTAAAAATGGTCTATAATCGTGTCACCGATATTCAATTGACCAGTAAACGCCACCCCTTTCAAATGCGCTACAAAGTTGGTGTCTCTAATTCAGGGAAACTGCTTGCTGCTGAAATACTCCTCGAAGAAAATGCCGGAGCATACGCCACGCTCTCATCAGTCGTCTCCTACCGGTCCGCCATGCAGGCCATGGGACCCTATGTTATAGATAACATCTCAGTCAGGTCAAAATCCTACTATACCAATCTGCCTCCTACTGGTGCATTTCGTGGCTTTGGTTCACCACAGGCAGCCTTTGGTCATGAGCGCATGATGGATATCATCGCTGCTGAGCTGAAAATTGATCCCGTTGAATTACGGCTGCGGAATATTTTAAAAGTTGATTCACAGGCACTGACGGGGCAGCATCTTAAAGGCAGTGTTGGTGCCGAAGAAACGCTGCGAGCTGCCGCGAAAGCTTGTGACTGGGACAATCGGGATCTTGATAAAAATATCCGCTGGAAAACGGGCTGGGGCGTTTCATTGATTCACTATGGCAATTGTCTGGGGGCTGCAGGTTGGTTTATGGATGGTAGTGGTGTCAAAATCAAGCTACACCGCGATGGCTCAATATCAGTCGCGTTTGGACTTGTCGAAATGGGTCAGGGAGCGCTGACTGTTGTTCAACAGATGACGGCTGAAGCCTTAGGCGTGGACCCTGCAAAAATTATTGTGTTACCCACGGATACAGAGCAGACTCCTGACAGCGGTCCCTCTGTAGCCAGCCGGAATGTGGTGATGACAGGAAACGCAATTCGTGATGCTGCCAGCAAATTGCTGCCCGTCTTAAAAGAAGCCGCGGCTGAGCTCATGCAATGTGATCTGAAGGAGATCAAGATGGAGCATGGGGTTGTTAGAAACATTAGAAATAGTGAAACATTGGAATTTGCTGAACTCACCAATTATGTCTATCTCACGAACAGACCCATGGATGTGCTGGGATGGTGGCATGTCCCCGAACTTGAATACGATGCAGTCAATGGCATTGGTGAAGCATACTTTACCTATTCCTATGCAGCACATATAGCTAAAATTAAGATCGACACTTTCACAGGTCTGGTGCAGGTAGAAAAAATATGGGCTTCTCACGATGTAGGACGGGTTATTAACCAGGCAGGTCTTGAAGCACAAATTGACGGTGGTGCCATCCAGGGTATTGGCTGGGCTCTAACCGAGGATTTTCAAGTCAGGGAGGGTCAAGTCCTTAGTAATAACCTGACCACATATCTCCTCCCGACCGCTCAGGAT
This sequence comes from uncultured Lentisphaeria bacterium, assembly GCA_964630195.1. Classification (GTDB taxonomy): domain Bacteria; phylum Fidelibacterota; class UBA8477; order UBA8477; family JABMPR01; genus JABMPR01. The sequence continues at coordinate 8,135 of CAZVSF010000071.1, read as the reverse complement.
ACGGGAGAGATCGAATCCATCGTGGTGGAGGATCCAGAACCAGAGGGACCCTGGGGCGCGAAAGGTATTGGTGAGCCAGCTATTATTCCAACGGCTGCTGCAATTGCGAATGCCGTCAGTAATGCTCTGGGGAAATCAATTACCCATATTCCCATAAAACCAGAAATTGTATTGGAAATGATGGCTGAGTAAAATGGCAGAAATCTTACTACACAATTTGCGAATTATTGATCCTTTTGGAGAAAGAGAGTTTCTGGAGCATGCTTCCATCCTGATAGAAGGCGATCATGTGAAATTTGTGGGTCGGGGATACGCCCATGTTGGCTTTAAGGGAGAAATCCTGGATATGCAGGGTAAAACCGTTTTGCCTGGAATCATCAATGCCCACACGCACCTCTATTCAACGCTTGCCATGGGTATGCCTCCTCCGCAAAAATCACCAAAGAACTTTGTTGAACATCTGGAAGAGGTTTGGTGGAAATTAGATCGAGGGCTTGATCAGGACTCGACGCGTGCTTCATTTGAAGCAGGACTCATGGATTGTATCCGCAACGGTACCACAACCATTATAGATCATCATGCCAGCCCTGAATTTATTGAGGGATCATTAGATATTCTCGCAGAACTTGCCGAATCTTTTGGTGTAAATATCAGTCTTTGCTTCGAGAGTTCTGATCGAAATGGAAAGGATAATTTTAAAGCAGAACTTCTGGAAAATGTCCGAGCCATCAAAAAATATTCTGACCATCCATACATCTGCCCCCGTTTGGGATTACATGCCTCATTCACACTCTCTGATGAATCTCTCAAGATGGTCGGTGAGCAATTGAAGCAACTGCCAAATTGCGGCATTCATATACATGTTGCCGAAGATCTGGCAGATGAAAAGGATGCGCAAGCCCGCGGGTACCGCTCGGTCATCCAGCGTCTGGATGATTTTGAGCTATTATCCAACCAATCGTTGATCATTCATGGTATATTCATGACCCGGGAAGATCGCCACATCCTGTTGAAGCGCGGTTGCAAACTCATTCACAACCCCACCTCCAATGCCAACAATCAGGTCGGTGTGCTTGAATCAGAGATCATTGAAGCCATGAGCCCTGGACTTGGTACGGACGGGATGCAGAACAATATGCTGAAGGAAGCCAAGGAAGGGACGCTGGTTAGGGCAGCCACAGACAGCTCACCTGTGGATTACCTGGAAATGTTGTTTGCCAATAACCCTGACATTTCAGTAAAAATATTTGGGTTACTACTCGGGCATATTGAGGAAGCAGGACAGGCTGATCTGGTTTTCTATGATTATGAGCCGCGCACAGAATTAAATAGTGAGAATTATAAGGGACATCTGCTTTTTGGGCTTGGATTGCCAAGTGATGTCATGACGCGAGGGGTTTTCCGGATGCGGAACAATCATCTCGTGGATATGGATGAATCTCGAATACGTGAAAATGCCCGCAAACAGAGCCAACGACTATGGTCGGCAATAAAGGCTCTCTAATCGATCTTTAATTCTTCAATAAGAAAGCAATGATATGAATATAGATTTCCAACAGATACTAAAGCAGGCTGAAAAATATCGACCTGATATTTCTAAATTTTTACGCGATATGATCGCCATCCCAAGTGAAAGTTGTCATGAGGAAACCGCCATCCTCCGCATCAAGGAGGAAATGGAAAAGGTTGACTTTGACAAAATTGAAATCGATGAAATGGGAAACATCTATGGCACGATCGGTCATGGTTCCCACGTGATCGCCATGGATGCTCATATCGACACAGTTGGGATAGGAAACATTGAGAATTGGGATGTGGACCCCTATGAGGGTTTTGAAGATGATGAGATCATCATGGGAAGGGGAGCTTCAGATCAGGAAGGCGGAATGGCCAGCATGGTCTACGCCGGGAAGATCATTAAAGATCTGGGGCTGGAATCTGATTATACACTGGTGGTCACTGGAACAGTCCAGGAGGAAGATTGTGATGGTCTGTGCTGGCAATACATCATGGATAACCAAAAGCTGCAACCTGAATTCGTAGTGAGTACCGAACCAACCTCATGTAGAATTTATCGCGGACAACGTGGTCGCATGGAAATAAAGGTCACAACATCGGGAATAAGCGCTCATGGGTCAGCCCCGGAACGTGGTGATAATGCCATTTATAAAATGGCCCCCATCCTTTTGGAACTGCAGGAATTGAACACACGACTGGCAGATCATGCGTTCCTTGGGAAAGGCTCTCTGACTGTTTCAGAGGTCTTTTTTACTTCACCTTCGCGTTGTGCAGTAGCTGATGGATGTAGCATTTCTGTAGATCGACGTCTTACGGTGGGAGAAACTGCTGATTCGGCAATGGATGAGATCAGGAACCTTCCTTCGGTGAAAGCAGGGAAAGCCACTATTGAGATGTATGATTATGAGCGACCGAGTTATACTGGTTTCAGCTATCGAACAGATGCCTATTTCCCCACCTGGCTTATTGAAGAAGACCACGTAGCCACCACTTCCTTGGTGGATGCCTATAAAGGCTTGTTTAACGAGGATCCCATTGTTGACAAGTGGACCTTTTCTACCAATGGTGTAGCGATCATGGGAAAATATGGTGTCCCCTGTATCGGTTTTGGTCCCGGAGCAGAAGAAGAAGCGCACGCTCCCAACGAGAAGACCTGGAAGGATCATCTGGTAAAGGCCGCAGCCATGTATGCTGCCATTCCGCTGACATATGTGGAACGACTTAAAACATGAAATTTACAGGACAATATTCTATACCCTTCGCGACACCGCTTGGCGGGTTTCAGCCTCCAGTCAAAACTTTTGGGCGGAGCCTGGTCGAAGTAGGCACACTTTTAAGGAAATAAATGAAAAACCTTATTCAAAAAATTAAAGCTCTTGACCTGAGTAAATATGGTCATGATTTTCTGCTCACCTGGGACAAAACGCAGGAAGAGTTGGAAGCAACGCTCCTGTTAGCAGAGTTGCTTAAGGAACGACATCGTCTGGGGAAACCAAACCTGGTTTTTGACTCAGGTCTTGCCGTTTCAATATTTAGAGATAATTCAACTCGAACACGATTCAGTTTTGCATCTGCTGCCAACGCACTGGGATTAGCTGTATCCGATATGGACGAGGAGAAATCCCAGGTCTCCCACGGAGAAACAGTTCGTGAAACAGCCAACATGATCTCTTTTATGACCAGGGTGATCGGCATCCGAGATGATATGTATCTTGGTGAGGGACACTCCTACATGGAGGAAGTTTCCTCAGCCGTGCAATCTGGCTATGAAGAGGGTGTTTTGCACAATAGACCTGGACTCATTAATCTCCAGTGTGATATTGACCATCCAACCCAATCCATGTCGGATCTGTCCATGCTAAAAAACCATTTCGGATCCCTTGAGAGCCTGAAAGGAAAAAAGGTCGCCATGTCCTGGGCATACTCACCCAGTTATGGAAAGCCACTTTCTGTTCCGCAGGGAATTATTGGATTACTTACACGCTATGGTATGGATGTCACCCTGGCGCATCCCGAAGGATATGACCTTATTCCGGAAGTATTAACTATGGCTGAGAAACAGGCTAAAATCTCCGGGGGCTCTTTCCAGACAACCAACAGCATGGAGGATGCCTTTCAGAATGCTGATATTGTATATCCCAAGTCCTGGGCTCCTTTTCATGTCATGCAAGAGCGAACGACCTTGTTAAAAGCAGGCGATCGTGCCGGTTTGCAAAACCTGGAAAAAAGTTGTCTGGCGAACAATGCGAAGTTTACCGATTGGGAGTGTACAGAACAGAAGATGAAACTGACTAGAGACGGAAAGGCACTATATATGCACTGTCTACCGGCAGATATCACCGGAGTAAGTTGTAAACAGGGGGAAGTAAGTGCCACCGTTTTTGACCGCTACCGCAAGGATACGTATCTGGAAGCCAGCTTTAAACCATTCATCATCGCATCCATGATGTTCTTAACAGGGTTGAAGGACCCCCTATCAGCCCTGGATAAACTAAAATAGGAAGATGTGTCTATTGTGTCGATTGACTCAGTATGACACATCTTTTTGATGCTTTTATAACAAACCATTCCGCACTATACGCGGTTTCAGAAAGAAAGTAAGATATGAACACCGAGCAAATTCTTATGAACACCATTCAACGCTGCAAAGAGAAGAATATCATTTTGCCCACCTATAAACAGATGGCTGATCCTGGTTTAATACCAGATGGGATCAAGGCTGAACTATCTCAAATTGGATTATGGGATCTGAATCCCCGCAATTTATTTCGAATCAGCTGGCAAAATGAACCTGTGGCAACTGGCGGTGGTTTTGGTGATGTGAATTATCTGGAATTACCCTCGGAATTAACCGGTGTGAAGGCCAGGATCGTCGTGCTCATTGGTAAGTTTTTTCCCACTGGAGCACACAAAGTTGGTGCTACTTTCGGTCCCCTCGTTGAGAAATTGATCTCCGGTAAATTTGACCCGACGCGACAGAAAGCGCTCTGGCCATCCACTGGAAATTACTGCCGGGGTGGCGCTTACGATGGCTATTTACTGGGTTGTCCCTCCATTGCAGTCCTTCCCGAGGAGATGTCAAAAGAACGATATGACTGGCTGGAAAAAGTGGGTGCCGAGATCATTCGTACCGAGGGTGGCGAAGCCAATGTTAAAGAGATCTATGATAAGGTAAAAGAACTTGAAGCCGAGCGTGGCGATGAAATTGTCACCTTAAACCAGTTTGGTGAAATTGGCAATCCCCTATGGCACTATGCTGTGACGGGCAAAGCCATGGAAAAGGTATTTGACGGGCTTAATTCTGGTGATCATCGATTTAGTGGTCTGTTTCTCACACAAGGCTCTGCAGGAACATTGGGATCGGCTGATTATCTGCGAACCCGTTTCCCTCAAATAAAAGTGGGTGCTGGCGAAGCACTACAAGTACCTACGTTGCTGTATAATGGCTACGGTGCCCACCGGATTGAGGGCATTGGGGACAAGCATGTACCCTGGATCCACAACATGAAGAATATGGATATGGTCATAGGAATAGATGACAATATTTCCATGAATCTGATTCGCCTTTTCAACGATCCCGTAGGACACACCATGTTAAAATCTCAGGGTATAGATCCAGAGCTCATTGGTAAATTGGACTATCTGGGGATTTCAAGCATTGCCAATATTGCCGGTGCCATCAAAATGGCAAAATATTATGAATACAACGAGCATGATGTGGTGTTTACTGTAGCGACGGACTCCATGGAAATGTATCAGTCCCGACTTTCAGAGCTTCAACAGGAACACGGCGTTTATACTGAAATTCGCGCCCATGTTGATTTCGAACGATATCTACTCGGGCTGGACGATGAGGGTGTGCTGGAGCTAAGCTATCGGGACAAGAAACGGATGCACAACTTGAAGTACTTTACCTGGGTCGAGCAACAGGGTAAAACTGTCAATGAACTGGATGCCCAATGGTATGATGACAATTACTGGTCCTCAAAATTTGCTCTGGCTGATGAATGGGATCAAAAAATTGAAGCCTTTAATGAAGAGACGGGACTATTAAAACAATACACATGATGAGGAAAAACTCTTGATTTCTCAAGCGATCACAGGGTTACAGTGTTACCAATGCAAGTGGATGGTTCCTGCAGAACCATTTTCATATACCTGTCCTAATTGTGGCAAAAATCTCGACTTCATCTATGACTATGATAGAATCGCCAATACGCTGATGCCCGTTTCACTCAACAAGGATCACGATGCATCACTCTGGAGGTATCTCCCTTTGCTCCCGGTGAAGGCAGCCCCTGAAAATAAAACGCTTCGTGTTGGCGGTACACCACTGGTGAATATGCCCAGACTTGCCACAACGTTTGGTATTGGACGTCTGCAGATCAAGGACGATACCAGGAATCCTTCGGGGTCATTGAAAGACAGGGCGAGCGAGATCGCCATACAGCATGCCCGAGAGCAGGGTCAGGATACGATCGTGGCTGCCTCAACTGGCAATGCCGGTTCATCCCTGGCAGCACTCACTGCTTACCATGGAATGAAGAGTATTATTTTTGCTCCTGCTGCAGCACCCGTGGCAAAATTGACTCAAATTCTTCAGCATGGTGCCCAACTTGTTCCAATTAATGGAAATTATGACACCGCCTTTGATCTGGCATTTGCATTTGCCAAGAATCATGGGAATTATTGCCGAAATACTGGCATAAATCCCATCCTGGTCGAGGGTAAAAAAACAGTAGCCTATGAAATTGCCGAGCAAAATGATTGGAAGATACCGGATCACATCTTCATTCCAGTAGGTGACGGCTGTATAATTTCTGGTGTATATAAAGGTTTCTTCGATCTGCTGGCTTTAAAATGGATTGATTTTATTCCCGCACTGCATGCTGTTCAGGCGGAAGGTTCGGCCGCTATTGTATCAAGCCTCACCAGGGGTGGGGAAATTCAAAGCGTGTCGGCGAACACCATCGCAGATAGTATCAGTGTTGACCAACCTCGTGATGGTGACAAGGCCAGAAGAGCCATTATTGAAAGTGGTGGACAGGGTTTTAAGGTGAGTGACACCGAAATTTTGAAGGCGCAAAAGTCACTTTCTGAAAGCACTGGTATTTTTGCCGAGCCTGCAGCGGCAGCGGCCTATGCTGGGTTTTTGCAAGCCATTGACAAGCGCGCCATTAAGCCGGATGATCATGTAGTCATTCTAATTACTGGATCCGGTCTCAAGGATACTGCTAATGCCCAGAAACTTCTGAGACCTATTGAGGCAGTGAATGATAACCTTGCAGATATCGAAACCTATCTTGGGGAGACTAATAGCTGAGTATGCTGCATCATCCCCAACCCCACACCTATAAACTCAAGGTCACTGTGAATGGTGCTCTTGTTGAGAAAGAGATCCCAACACATCTGCGTCTCCTGGATTTTTTGCGGGAAGATCTGGGCCTAACGGGTAGCAAGGAAGTCTGTGGCGAAGGCGAGTGTGGCGCCTGCACCGTTCTCCTGAATGGTAAAACCGTCAACGCATGCCTCATCCTGGCAGTGGAAGTGCACGAGACTTTTATTCAAACGATTGAGGGATTGACTGACACCAGCGAACTCACCGCCATGCAGCAATCTTTTGAAGATCATCATGCTGTTCAGTGTGGCTATTGCATTCCGGGGATGGTCCTCACCGGAGAAAAACTTCTGGAGCGAAACCCCCACCCCACGCGAGATCAGATCAAATATGAGCTTGCAGGAAATATCTGTCGCTGTACGGGCTACCACAAAATTATAGATGCTATTGAAAGGGCTGGAGGTGAGGAATGATCTATTACCAACCCACTTCCATCCGAGAATTTATCGATCTAAGCGTCAGCCTTTCCGGGAAGAAAAACGCGCTTTTAGCCGGGGGAACTGATCTGATACCAAGGTTTGAACGGGGCGAATCAATGCCCGACCATCTCATCGATCTAAAAAAATTGTCAGATCTTTATCTCATTAATCTCTATGATGATATCGTTCAGCTCGGTGCTTTGACAAGCATTCAAGATATCCAGGAAAATCAGCTTATTCAGTTGAGTTTCCCTGCGCTCCACATGGCGGCAGTCGATTTTGCCGGAGCTCAAATCCGTCATCGTGGTACCATTGGAGGAAATATCGTAAACGCCTCTCCTGCCGGAGATTTGTTACCTGCACTGTATGCTTTCGAAGCCATGCTTACACTGATCGGTCCTGAAGGTGAACGAGAGTTGCCTATTCAAGATTTTATTTTGGGTCCTGGAAAAACTGCTCTCAAAGAAAGTGAGATCCTGGTGTCGATCAACCTGAAACGAAAGCCCGGCAAATCAACATTTCATAAAGTAGGTTTGCGGCAATCCATGGCCATATCAGTGGTGAATCTGGCGATTGTCTATACAGAAAAGAGTGGCGAATTTGACCAATTGAGGATTGCCTGTGGTGCCGTCGCTCCAACCATCGTTATGTTGGATAAATTGACAAGTACTATCCTGGATAAAAGTAGCGAGCCTGAGGATTGGCCAGGGCTGATTGAAGCCGACATCTCCCCCATTGATGATATACGAGCCAGTGCAAAGTATCGAAAACAGGTGGTGATCAATCTTGTGCAGGCATTC
>CAZVSF010000070.1:6096-13866 GCA_964630195.1 uncultured Lentisphaeria bacterium | reverse complement strand
CTTCGCCCCCTCCTGGTTGAAAGCAAACAGACCGACCAGATTCTCGACCACTTCAGGAACTCCATCGATCCCCGTACCAATAAACCATATGGCAACAGGATCCTGGCATCTCCCAAAGCAAGTGAAACGGTTGGAAAAGTTTCCTATTGGATGGTGGTGTTCTTTGTGGTCCTTGGGTTGATGATATTTATTTATGCCCTGCAAAAACTTCGCTCAAGTAAGCAGGAGTCAACGGGCAAAAATCATCTATCAGAAGAAACCTTGAAAAAGATTGAGTCCGAACTTTCCAGTACAGAATAGCCTAGCTGCGCATTTCAGAAACTGTTAGTGCGCTGAGTTTATCCCTGATCAAGGCAGCCTTTTCATAATCTTCCATAGAGATGGCCTCTCGAAGATCACGCTCAAGGTCGAAGCGGAGTTCTGCACGTTTTGTGATTGCCGATACATTGTCAGCCAATGAGGGTTCTGAAACTGTCTCCACATCACGGGTTAATGGCATTGGGATGGCAGCTTCTTCAAACACTTCCTGTGAAACTTTAATGGGCACTCTCGCTCTTAGGGCCAAAGCGATTGCGTCAGAGGGTCTGGCATCAATCTTCTCGATGCCTCCCACTTTTCTCACATTTAATTCTGCGTAAAATGTGCCTTCCTTCAATTTCTGAATGACAACATTTTCCAGTCCATCGGTCATGTTAGTAATCACATGGGATAAAAGATCGTGGGTCATGGGTCGATCAAGATTGATTTGCTCCAGAGCCAGTGCGATCGATTGCGCTTCAAATTGTCCCACCACGATAGGAAGGCTCAATTTATCATTGTCTCGTGCCTGCAGGAATAGTGTATAACCAGGTGCGGCCGTTTGAGCAAAAAAGAGAATATTTTTAACAGTAACTTCTATCATATGATCACCAGGATAAACTTAATTCCAAACACAGCCCAAAGTCAAACATTCACATCACAAATAATTGGTTGTTTACAAACTTGTGATCTTTAACACTTGTATGCTAATCTTGCTGAGGGAGGGAGTGAAATCTAGTTTTTTCTGTTCAGGATCAGGCCGGACAGAGCCTGCAACATAGTGACATCTTTAATTTTGGAAGATCTGAGTAGAAGCTCTGCTTCGGTAATACAGGATGCTACAAAAGCTTGTGCACGTTCGATGGTACCATGGGTTGTCATCCACTTTCTAACTTGATCACGTTGAGATTCCTGTAAGGCACCCGCGACCTGCATGACATGCCATTCATCAAGTTCACTGCTGCTCAATCTGCTTTTCAGATCCAGCCATATCCAGGTCTTCTTCTCATTCAGTACATCGCTGCCCAGACTCTTACCCATAGCTTCAGAGGATGAAGTCACTTCCAGGAGGTCATCCTGCATTTGAAATGCCCGACCGAGAAGTAGACCAAATCGGGATAAATCTTTAATTGTCTCTTCATCTGCTCCGCCCATGATTCCACCTAAATGGCAGGCAAGTTTCAAAAGGGCTCCAGTTTTAAGATCGATCATCATTTCATATTGAGCTGGTTCGACATGTGGCATGGTCTCAAATTCCATATCCCAGCCCTGCCCTCTGCATACATCCATGGCACCTTCATTAAAGGCTCGAAATACGCTGGCAAATTTTGAGGCATCTATTTCTGAGATCAACTGATACACGTAAATAAGCAAGGTGTCGCCGCTGAGGAGTGCACGGTTATTTCCAAATGCTTTGTGAAGGGTGGGAATCCCTCGTCTAAGTTCATCACCATCCATGATATCATCGTGAACAAGTGTGAAGGTATGAAAGATCTCCAGGGCAACGCCAACTGCAACAGCCTCCCTCCAGTTTCCTCCCACTGCCTCGGTTGCGGCCAGACATAGGGCTGGTCTAATCATTTTCCCTTCAGCTCTAAGGGCGTAATTCATAGGTTCTGAGAGATAGCTCGGTTCGGGATCAAATTGAGGATTTTGGAGATGCTCAGTAATTGCAGATCTCCACGCTTCCATCCGTTTGTTCACATTCATACGCATATATTCTTCCCAGGCAGGTGCATTTCCCAATTTATTTTACAATCTTGGTCAAGTGACTGCGATCCCCTCTGAAATCATCAATATTAGCAACTCCAACGCCAAACATGGCCATTTGCAGTGTCTGCTTCCATATAAGCAATTCTTCAATAAGCGCATCCGAATTCTTGGAGAGTGCTTTTTTTAATACCACGCCAGCCACTCCGCCAAGATGCGCACCCAAACTGATAGCCTTCGCCAGATCCAGGGGATGTTTCAATCCGCCGCTGGCAACTACAAAGCAATTAGTCTTCAGATTTTCAAGAATTTCAGCGGTTGGCTCACCCCAATTTGAAAATTCATACGCAGCATTTTTCAAAACAACCTGCTCATCCGATAAACGTTCGCGTTCAATGGATATCCAATTGCTTCCACCGGCTCCGGCTATGTCTATATTCTCAACACCAACATCCTCAAGCTGCCTGATCACGTCAAGCGATAGACCTTGCCCAACTTCTTTCACGAGGATGGGTAAAGTGAATTCACGCGTCCAGACCTCAATGGCATGTAATGCTCCCTTGAAGTGAGTATCGCCACCCGACTGAAAGGCTTCCTGAAGGGGATTCAAATGAATGATAAGGGCATCTGCCTGTAGTTCATCACAAAAACTCGAAACCGACTCCATCAATTCAAGATTCATGACCTGCGCTATTCCCAGATTTGCCAATAATGCAGCCGTAGGTGCTTTGGCCCTCGCGATCAAAAAGCTGTCTTTGGCCATTTCATTATCAAGGGCGGCCCGAATGCTACCGAGGCCAAGTGCACATCCTACTTTTTCAGCCGCGGTGGCTAAGCTTGCATTTAAGTGGAGACTTTCTTTAACTCCCCCGCTCATGGAACTGATCAGGAGTGGTACTTTAAGCTCCTTACCCAAAAACCTTGTCCGGATATCAATATCCTGCAGGTTTATTTCAGGTAAGGCATTGTGTATGAAACGCCAATTATCGAACCCGGCGGAAATCGAAAAGTTTAAAGCCTCATTCTGGGCAAGAATCAGATGATCTCGCTTACGCTGATCAATGTCCTTCGTCAAGGCGAACCTCGCCAAATTCGGCAATTTTGTTCATTACCAGTGTCTGGATCTCCTCCATTCTTTCAGGCGTTTTTGCTTCGAACCTAACCACCAGAACCGGCTGAGTGTTTGATGCTCTGACCAATCCCCAACCATCTCCAAATCTGATTCGCACGCCATCAACATCGATACAATCGTAGTTTTCAATAAAATATGCCGCAGCTTGCTCAGCGATTTTGAATTTTTCAGCATCTGAATTGCAGGTTAACCGGATTTCAGGTGTTGAATAATATTTGGGTAGTTCAGCCACCATTTCGGAAAGACTTCGATTCGTTTTTGAAAGAAGCTCCAGCATGCGACCACCATTGTAAATAGCATCATCAAAACCATAGTAGCGATCTGCAAAGAACAGGTGTCCACTCATCTCACCAGAAAATGGTGAATTCAAAGTTTTCATATGGGATTTAATGTGGGAGTGTCCCGTCTTATACATGACGGGGGTTCCCCCAAATTCAAGAATCTTTTCTTCCAGTGCCTGGGAACATTTTACATCAAAAATAATTTTGTCTTCTTTGGATTTGATAACATCCTGGGCAAAAAGGATCATCTGATAGTCAGCCCAGACCACAGCGCCTTTTTCATCTATGACACCCAAACGATCTGCATCACCATCAAATGCCAGGCCAACATCATAGCCCCCACGTTTGATCTCATCCTGGAGATCTTTTAAATTGGCAGCCACAGTTGGATCTGGATGATGATTTGGGAAGGTACCATCAACTTCACAATACAGGGCCGTAACCTCACATCCCATTCTCTCATAAACTTCCGGAGCACACAGGGCTCCAGCAGCATTCCCTGCATCAACAACAATGCGCATGGGGCGCTTGAGATCAATACCCTTTACTACATTATCCATATATTCTGGTAAGAGGTCATAGTCGCTCGCCTTGCCTTGCCCCAGTTCAAAGTCATCATTCTGAATCAGCGTCAGCATATCTTGAATATCCTGACCAAAAAAAGCGAGCTGATTATAGGTTAATTTAAAACCATTGAATTGAGGTGGATTATGGGAACCCGTGATCTGACAGGCCCCATCCACATCATCAAAATGGAAAACGCTAAAGTAGTTTCCCGGGGTTGGAAGTATGCCAATATCCATCACATCGATGCCGGTAGATAGCGCACCTGCTTTGAAATATTCCTTCAATTGCGGAGTTGTGAGTCTCACATCGCCTGATAAGGTTATCTTTTTCCCTCCACGCCTTTTCACAATACTGGCAAAGGCTTTGCCCAAGGCAACCACTACTTCTTCTGGAAAATCAACAGCCACTTCCCCACGTATATCGTATTCTCTAAAAATAAATTCATTCACGTTCATTTAACGACTCCCTGTCCTCTCTAATTGTCTGGATTCTGTGTTTTTTCCAGCTCGTCTACCGCCTGACGAACATTGCCACCAAAGCGATTTAAATATAGTCGGCTTTCTTCTGCTGAAGCATGGCTTTTATGCATGACCAGGGCAACTTTCACATAATTATCTGCTCTGGAAAGCAACTCGGTTGCTTCTTCGTAATTGCAATTCGTAATAGTAGAGACAATCCTGCGTGCTCGATCCTCAAGCTTGATATTGGTTGCCTTGAGATCCACCATGAGATTCTCAAAGACCTTGCCCCGTTTTACCATGGCTGTCGTTGTGATCATATTGAGGACCATTTTTGTTGCTGTCCCTGATTTCATTCTTGTAGATCCGGTGATGACCTCAGGACCGACAGGAACGGAAATTAATACATCCACATTGATCTCAATATGGGATCTATCTGCACAGGTAAAGAAAATGGTAGCAGCGCCCATTTCCTTCCCTCTTTCCAAAGCTCCGAGCACAAATGGAGTAACTCCACTGGTGGCAATTCCCATGACCACATCATTTTGATTCACACCGATATCATCGATCAGCTTGCGACCATCGTCTGGAAAATCTTCTGCGCCTTCAACTGCTGTTCGAAGAGCTGTATCGCCTCCAGCTATGAAGCCCTGTACTCTTGCTGGACTGGCATTGTAGGTCGGTGGAATTTCTGAAGCATCCAGGATACCCAGCCTACCTGAAGTCCCGGCGCCTACATAAATTAATCGACCATCCTTCTGAAAAGCAGAATCAACCAGTTCGGTTGCACGTGTTATATCATCCATCTGCTCGGCAACTTTTCCTGCAATGATCTGATCCTCCTGATTGATCACTTCCAGGATCTCTCTTGTTGAGGATGAATCAAAATTCATGCTTTTGGGATTGCGTTGCTCGGTTAAAAGTTTGCCCAGTTTCGATGTCATCTTACAATTGCTCCCGCCTTCTCACAAAAACTAACAATAATTCTTTAATATTTTATCATTCTTCACGACTCAAGAACCTGCTTAACTACTTGATTAAAACCAGTTTTCAAGTCGGCGGCAATTATACAGTGGAAGGTGTTTGTAAACCAAATGATATCAACTTTGGATACACCTGCATACATTGCACCTCGAATGTGGGCTCGAAACTGATGAATCATGCCAGAGGCCATGAGAGAAGCGAGGACACCTATTTCACGCTCCTGAATTCCTAAACCAGGTCGTGACAATACCCGGCCATATCCATCCTCTATCATCCATCTTGTCAAATCTGGATGTAGCTCATCCATAACCCTTTTAAGCTTTGGATGATGTTTACCATAAATGATCTGGCTTGTCCTTTCTCCAGCAGTCTGCCTATCGTTGACATGCACTTGACCTTTTATAACCGGTAAGTGATTCCTCAATACTTTTAATGCCTCAATCGTTTTAGGAAATCCAGCAAACAGAAGGGTCTGGAGGATGACTTCTTCAAGCGCGTCTTGATCCAAAACATCTAGAGATTGGGGGAGCCAATCATTAAGCAGGGCCTGATCATTCAGTGTGGTTCCCACTGCGATGATACCAAGGAGAAAATATTTCTTCTGCTCTGGATTCTGGATCTCATCCCACGACTGCCTAAGTTGAGATTCACATTCAGGATATATGGTGTTTGATATCATAGGCTTATAGGATAAACTTGATATTGCCTGATAAAACCGAATTTAAGTTCTCCAGACTGTAATGATCATCCTCAGGCTAATACAGACAACTCTCCATGAATTGGACATTTGGGAAGTATTTTTGATACGAAACACCGGTCTATGGTTCAAGCTTGGTTCGAATTATATTGTTCGTATGTTAAGCGGGAAAATGACAACTTATTTTCATCAACGCAGCGATCCTAAATGATTGAGATCATACTTGCCATAGTCGGTCTATTTCTCAGTTTCATCTTTGCCGGGGCTGAAATTGCCTTGCTATCGTCAAATCGACTCCAGCTTGAGGTGTGGCAGCGTCGAAAAGTTCGAGGGGCTTCATCAGCCATGAATGCCAGCAAGAATCCTGAGCAATTTCTTACGACCACGCTGATCGGTAATAATATTGCCAACATTCTTACGACCTCTTTTGCAACGGTAATGCTCATCCAGGTCATCCACAATGAATGGATAATTTTATTGATCATCTCGGTAAGTGTATTGATCTTTGGAGAAATAATTCCCAAGGCACTCTTCCGGGAATTCCCCAACGCCTCAATGTTGTTTTTTGGCCGATTTATAAGAATATTTGAGATCATTCTCTATCCCCTGACTATCGTTCTCCATGTTTATCGCAATAAGGTGCTCAGGAGCAGTGATGTTGAAAGTCAGACCAAACTTGATTCAGAGGAACTTCATCTCCTGTTTAATGATCCACGGGAAGAAAGTGGTGTGGACGTACATGAGCGTCAAACCATCGCTCGCATATTCACCTTCAAACACACCAGCATTGGTGAAGTAATGACACCCAGGCCTGATATGACATCAATCTCCGTTGAGAGTAGCATGGCCGAAGTCGAGTCCGCTTTTTTGGAATCAGGCTATTCGAAAATCCCCGTCTACGAGGAAACTGCAGATGACATTAAAGGCATCGTTTTCCTTCACGATATTTTCAGGGGAGCCACCGATCTGCGCGAAGTTATGCGTGACGTCTATTTTGTACCGGAGACCAAGGCAGCCGATGAGCTTTTGACAGAGATGCAGAAAAAAAGTTTGTCTATCGCCATCGTCATTGATGAATATGGCGGTACTGCGGGTCTGGTTACCATGGAGGACCTCTCAGAGGAACTGTTTGGTGAGTTTACGGACGCTTTTGATGGGGAGGAATCCCCCGTTCAGCAACTTGAGCATGGCCTGCTCATCAAAGGAAACGCAGAAATAGACCAGTTGAATGAGCAACATAATCTTGGTATCCCTCCCGGCGATTATGAGACTTTGGCAGGATTCCTGATAAAAAGCATGGGTCACATTTCACAAAAAAACGAGCAATTTCTCACTGAGACTCATCGCTATGTTATTTCATCATCGACTGCCATTCGAATAGAAACTGTCTTCGTACAGGAGCGCTAATTAGCGATCATTTTTGGGTTTATTTTCTCTTATAGATCGATATCTGATCAGGGCTTTCTTCTCAACCATGTGGACAGTCCTTATTGGATTGGTTGGCATCTTTACCATTGCTGATTTTGTGGAAAAAATTGACAATTTTGTTGATGCCAGCGCCGGTGCGAAGCTCATGTTGATATACTATGGGTATAGTCTACCCTATTTCATAGATATGGCGCTTCCCATGAGTATGCTACTGGC
>CAZVSF010000070.1:1719-5996 GCA_964630195.1 uncultured Lentisphaeria bacterium | reverse complement strand
GTACGACAGGATGTAAATGGGAATATCATCGTCATCAAATCCTATGATGTCCCTTCCAGTACAGGGATTGATGTTTCCATTCTCGCGTATCAGGATTCAGGTATAACTGAACGTTGGGATTATGCTAAGCTTGAGTGGGTCGATTCTCTCCAACAGTGGCAAAGGTCCGAAGGCTTAAATCGCCGATTTGATTCCTCGGGTAAATTATTGTTTTCTCAATTGAATCTAAGTGATTTGCTACCCATAACGCTCACGCCCGCAGATATCGTCAAGGAGCAGATTCGACCAAATGAGATGAATATTTTTCAGCTTGTTAAATTTATTGAGAAGAAAAAATTACTGGGACTTAATCCCCATCGGTGGGTAGTTGATTTTCATTTCAAATTGGCCTTTGTGATGACTGGATTTATCGTGATTTTTCTGGGTATCAGTTTCGCACTTCGGGGTACCCGGGAAAATTTAGCTGTAGGTGTCGGCAAGAGCGTGATTGCTCTCTTCATCTATTATATTCTGCTGATCGGGGGACAAAAAGTTGGCTATAATAGCTCCGTTCATCCAGCATTTGCAGTATGGTTTGGAAATATAGTGCTTGGATTAGCCGGGCTCTGGTTGTTTATCCAAACCGCAAAAAAATAGCACCCAATCGCTGCTGAAATCAGCAATTGAGTGCAAATTACCACTGTTTTATGCTTCCGCTTTAACGGGGCAGGTATTCACGCCAAAGATCGCCCAAATCGGACAGAAATTTATCAATCCAGTAACCAGTGGAATCAGACCTGTAAGCGCCCAATATCGAGCATTTCCCTCAAGAATAAAGAAAAGACTAAATAGAGCTACGGCTAATATCAGGCGAATTATTTTGTCCAGGGATCCAACATTTTTTTTCATTTCAAATTTCCTCTTGTTTGATTCATTCTCAATTTCTGCATCAAATATCAAAATAATCACCAAAAATCACGGTGACATTATCACACAAATGAAAATTTGTTTGAAATTTATTCTAGTTTCAGGATTAGTTTCTACCGGAAATTTTTCCGAAGCAGGTGCTTAATCACACAAGAGGATCTTGCTGCGGCTTTGCTTGATCAAACCCTTACGCTCAAAATCTTTTAGTATTCGGCTTATGACTTCTCTGGCGGAGCCTAATTCTATGGCAATATCTTCATGGGTCATGTTTATGCTTTGGTGCCCAGGGTCTTCCAGACTTTTGGCTTTGAGAAATTTCATCAATCTTTCATTTAATTTTCCAAAGGTGATCTCTTCGATCAGGCTCAAAACACCTTCCATCCGGTTTGCCATAGAAGAGAAGATAAAGCGTTGAATAATGTCATTTTGGCTCATCCAATCTCTGAACATATTAGCAGGGAAAAGTACTGCCCCGGCATCATTCTCAACAATCGCTGATGCCGGATAAGCTGATTGGGACAGCATACATGATGCTGTTAAAATACAGGTTTGCCCGCGCCCAACATGATACAGGGTGATCTCCCTCCCATTCTCACCTCTTTTAAAAACTCGGATGTCCCCTTTACCAACGAGAGCGATCCGACTACAATGATGTCCTTCTTCAAAATAATAAGTACCTCTGGGCAGAGTTGCATACTCAGATTCTTTTAGTAATTTTTCTTGAAAGGAGGTTGACAGTTCACGATAAAATGGAAAACCCAAAAGTATTTCCAGAGATTGTTGCTTTATAGTTGGTGATTCCGGCATATGGGTTTAAGCATGCCTAGCGTTTGAATTGAAAACTGATCCCGAATTCAATACCCTCAGCATTCGCAAATGACATCCCGCCCAGAAGTTTTAATGCCAGGTCGGCATCAAACCAGATGAGGTGCACGCCTGCCCCAATAGAAGCTTCCTTCCCATAGGGACCACCAAAGGCCATACCAGATCGAATGGGCACCATTCCAAACCGTATCCACTCTGCGGCAACAGCTAGCCTCCAGGCTCTACTAGCGAAGTAATAATCGTCTAATCCTGCCGATAGATCAGCCATCACAATAAAATCATTTTTATACTGATAGCTACCTCCCAGCCGAAACATGGCTGGATAATTCATCCGAATACTGTCAGGTCGGTGAACATCTTTTTCGCTAAACTTGAACAGACTATCAGAACTTGCCAATGCACCAGTCACATTGACATTTTCCATATTCATCTCATATAGTGTAGCCGCTGAGAATGTGGTGGAATCAGATGAGATCTGAAGCAGATCTCTAATGGGGACAATACCCTCGATCAAGCTAATATTCTTGGCAATAAAGTTGTCATCATTACCCCAATTAATAAAGCCAATCACATTGTTGAGAGCAATTCCGAATTGCCAGTTGTTCATTTTCCGAGTATTAAATCCCAGATCAACGGCCAGACCATTGCCCCCAATTGCTCTGGTATATCGATAAAAACCATCTGATTCCAGGCCTGTGGGGTGCGTATTAAATGCACCACCAGAGGAATCAACACCAGCAAACCCAAATCCTGCCAGATACTTGATGGTAGCGCCAATGTTGTATTTCTCAAAGGGGATAGCGAAGGAGAATCCAAAATTTGTTACCATCAGGAGATCTTGTCTTAACGATAGGTCCAGAGAGTGCCCAAGCTGATTGCCATCCATTACAAGTTCGAAAAGACCCAGGGGCAAAGAATTCTGCATAAAATATTCCACACCTGATGTGAAGGCATAATTCCCTATTGAAACATTTAACACGGGAAGCGGAACACTAACTCCCAGGCCAAAGGCAAAACCATCTTCTGCAATTTGCGAGAGGAGAAACTCTTTATGGGTTTGATTGGTGCCTGGTTTGATTGTCTCAAGATCAAAGGGATCACCATTTCGATCTCCAGAGAAATACTGGTTGAAAAGAGCCAGTGACAAAAAGTTATTGAAAGCAGTGATTCTAAAATCAAAAAGATCAGCACTAAAGGTGAGATCTTCAGTATAGCCTAGATTTGCAGGATTGTAACCAATTGCAGAAATGCCTCTTGAGGATACAGTATATGCGTTACATAAGCCAAGACCCCTGGCATCAATATGAGCCTGACTATACCCCAGACTAAACAGGAGGAAGCCAAAAAGTAATCTTAGGAAGATAGCTCTCATTGGGTACTATCACTTCCGGAGCTATTAAACATGGGACCCGAATTCAATATGAATTGCATATAGGCTGTAACATCTATCCCAGCGCTAAAAGGCAACAACACGGGGTGATCGGTTTCAGAAATGATGAATTTAATGGCTATGTAGTGTGTTTTGGGCTCTATCAACCAGCCAAGTTCACCATAGGGAGTTGTATCCAACATTAACAGTAATTGGGTACCATCTTCATTCAGAGTCAGGTTATACAAACTATCCGCCACGGTTGGATAGGCAATACCAGAAGACGACAATGCCGAAGCAACATCAGTAAACCCTGTATCAGAACGGCTTATGATAAATGTGTCCAGATAGGCATACTTGTGGTGTTTCAAAGTGCCATAGGTCGAGTCGGCATCAATGTCAGTGAGATTAAAATCTGCAGAGTGTGAATAATCTCCACTCCCTTCCAAACCTGGAATAGCCAGCCCGGTAGCCGGATCCGTCTGGGCGGCAGGAATCTGAAGTTCAAGCGTTCGCACAACAGGATGGACAATAAGGGTATCAAGATCTAAGCCTATGGTATCAATCGCGCCATCCAGGTCAAGATCGGCCGATACGAATACACGATTCTCAACAGAATTATAGAATGGAAAATATGGAATATCCGAGACTAGAATTCTCATTTCAAACCCAAGCCCTATATCACTAAAGATGCTGGTATTGATTACCGAGCTCAGCAGCATATCCTCATCATCAGGAATACCATTTGAACCTACAAGTTGGTCAATGGTGCTTGAGCCAATGGCTTTCATCTCGGTGAAGGTTGGTGACATGAATTGTACGCCATTCTGGGCGATTGAAAGCAGGAAGGGTATTTCAAATCTCCAGGTTCCTGATATTTCCGCTCCAGCCGATATCGAAGTAAGTCCATCTGGAGATATTCTCGCATCTCCGCCAACTGAAACAATATCAGGAAGCATCCCCATAAGATTGACAATATTATTGTCTTCTGAGAAGTGTTGAACAATTTCTTCTACACCGTCAACAGTGCGTCGGACGTAGTCGCGGCTTATTCGAACCTCGGTGGAAACTGGGGCGTCAGGGGCGCCAGCTTGAAAACTTACTGAATCAGGGTCGAGAGCTACGACAATGCTATCACCGTCTCTGAATCCCTTTACCGCCAATCCCAGACCCGGTG